>JAVEDQ010000593.1 GCA_030840885.1 Frankiaceae bacterium | reverse complement strand
CCTGCTGTTGGTCGTCACCGTGATCGCTACTTTCCTGGTGGGCGCCCCTTCGGCTCGCCACGCCATCGCGGTCACGCCGGGGCCCAACCCCGTCGCGCTCGAGAACCTGCAAGCTGGTACCTCGAGCTGGAAGATCGACGGGACCCCCGGCGACGACGTCAAGCAGCAGGCGAAGGGTTATGCCTCCGCCGCCAGCGTCAACCTGGGGAGCCCGGTGACGTTCTTCGTCACCGTCAACCCGTCTCAGAAGTTCGATCTCGACATCTTCCGCCTCGGCTACTACCAGGGCCTGGGTGGCCGGCTCATGCAGCACGTCGGCGCTCTCGACGGGATACGGCAGCCGACCTGTCCGACTGATGCGACCACCGGGATGATCTCCTGCGCGTGGTCGGGGGCGTACACGCTGACCGTCCCGACGGACTGGACGAGCGGCATCTACCTGGTCAAGATCACGAACACCAGGGGCTTCCAGAATTACATCCCGTTCGTGGTGCGGGACGACGCCCGGAAGGCCGCGCTGCTGTACCAGCAGAGCGTTACCACCTACCAGGCGTACAACAACTACCCGAACGACATCCCGGCCGGAGGATCGGTGCCCGCGACGGGCAAGAGCCTCTACGACTTCAACAGCTCGACGACGAAGACCGGGCTGGGGACCGCTCGTGCGGCGAAGGTCTCGTTCGACCGCCCGTACTCCAAGGACGACGGCGCCGGCCAGTACTTCGACTTCGAGAGCTACTACGTCCGGTGGATCGAGCAGAACGGCTACGACGTCGCGTACTCGACCAACGTCGACACGCACGAGAACGGCGCGCAGCTGCTCAACTACGCCGGCTTCCTGTCCGTCGGGCACGACGAATACTGGACGAAGGCGATGTTCGACAACGTCGCGGCGGCTCGGGACCACGGCACCAGCGTGGGCTTCTTCAGCGGGAACTCCGTCTACTGGCAGGCCCGCTTCGAGCCGTCCGCCGGCGGGCAGCCGGACCGGGTCCTCACCTGCTACAAGGACGCGAACCTCGACCCGGTGAAGGACGCGACCACCACCATGCGGTGGCGTGATCCGCAGGTGAACCGTCCCGAGCAGCAACTCATCGGCCTCACCGGTGTAGGTCAGCAGCCGGACGCGGATCCACCGGCGAACTTCATCGCGACCAACACCTCGCACTGGATCTACGCCGGCACCGTCGGCGTGACCGACAACTCAGCTGTCGCCCGCGTGGTCGGATACGAGACCGATCGCTACGTGAACGGCTACAAGGCTCCGACCGCGGCGGCCGGGACCTACACGATGCTGTCCAGCTCGCCGTACAGGACAACCAACGGAACGCAGGAGTACCAGCAGTCCTCGATCTATCAGGCACCGAGCGGGGCCTGGGTCTTCGGCGCCGGAACGATCGAATGGTCCTGGGGCCTGTACAGCGACGAGGCAGCCGCCTACGCCAACACGAACATCCAGCAAATGACCGCCAACGTGCTCAACCGATTCGTCGCCGGTAGCCAACCCCTGTCGCCGGCGGCCACGAACCTGACGTCCACCCCCAGCCCGGGTGCGGTCAACCTGACCTGGACCGACAACGCCACGGACGAGACCGGCTACGTGCTCGATCGCAGCACCACACCGACGTTCGACACAGCGACCTCGATCCCGCTCCCAGCGGACACCACGAGCTACGCCGATAGCGGGCTCCCAGCCGATACGTACTACTACCGGCTGCGCACGGTCAACGCCAACGGCAGCTCGCCGTTCGTCCTGACCAGTGCGTCCACCATGTCCTACGGGCAGCTCATCGACGGCCGGAGTGACGTCCTGGCCCACTGGCGGCTCGGCGACAACGGCACCACTGCCTGGGACACCACCGGCACCTACAACGGGGCCTACTCGAGCGGCACGCACGTGGGGGACGCGGGCGCCATCGCCCGGGACCCGGACACCTCGGCGACCTTCAACGGCACGCCCACGGCGAAGGTCACACCGCCGCCGCTGCCGAACGCCTCGAGCTTCACGGTGGAGGGGTGGAGCAATCTCACCGCTGCCTCGCCGATGAACAACACCGTTTACGGCGGCAGCTCCAGCGTGCGCATCCTGGCCCGGCCAGGACCGCCGAACTCTCCCACCGGCGTCTATGCCGGCGTCTGGCTGGACACGCCACAAGGCAGGACGGAGTTCGTGCTGCAGCCCAGCACTTCGGAGTCCAACCTGAACCAGTGGGTGCACTGGGCGCTGACCCGCGACGACAGCACCCTGAACCTCTACCGCAACGGCGTGTTGATCGCCCAGCGCAACGACCTGCCCGCGGCTGCCCCCGCCGACCTGTCCGGCAACATCGGCACCTCGGCCAACGGCGGCTCATACCCGCTGACCGGGCGGATCGACGAGGTCGCGGTCTACCGCGGTGTGCGGTCTGCGAGTGACATCGCGAACGACTACGCCACGGGCGTCAACGGCGTCACGGCACCGCCGCCGTCGGCACCCTCCACCTCCTACCGGGACACCGTCCTGGGCGAGAACGGGCTGGTGTCCTACTGGCGGCTCGGTGAGGCGAGCGGCACCACGGCTGCGGACAGCAAGGGGACCGCCAACGGCACCTACGTCAACGGCGTCACCCGCGGCCTGCCCGGTGCGGTCACCAACGACCCGAACCCGGCCGCCGGATTCAACGGCACGAACCAGCGGGTCACCACGCCGGCACTGGCGCCGGTGGGCGACTTCAGCATCGAGGGCTGGACCTACCTGACCAACCCCTCGAGCAGCAACAACAACCTCTTCGGAGCCGACCAGAAAGCCCGCATCCTCGCACGACCCGGCAACGCGAGCTCTCCGACGGCGGCCTACGCCGGCGTCTGGCTCAACGGCACCGAATACGTCCTGCAACCCAACAGCCCGGCACCGAACACCAACACCTGGGTGCACTGGGTCCTGACGAGAAAGGGCAGCACGCTCACCCTGTACCGCAACGCCGCACAGATCGGTCAGCGGACGGACCTGCCGGCAACGGCCACCGCCAACATCAGCGGCGCAATCGGCGCTCAGGGCGGCAACGCCTACTTCCTCGCCGGCAGCATCGACGACGTGGCGGTCTACAACGCCCCGCTGACGCCGGCAGCCGTCAGCGCGCACTACCGCGCTGCCCTGAGTGGGCCGGTTCCGCAGTGAGCCGACTCGAACGGGTCCGCGGCCGACGGCAGGTCGAGGGGGTCGGCCGCCCGCAGGTGCTCCTCGTCGTCGAGAACGTCCCCCTGGCCCGGGACCATCGACTGCGGAAGCAGGTGGAGGCGCTGCTTTCGGACGGCATCGACGTCAGCGTCCTCTGCCCGGCGGACCCGGGGAATGCGCGGACCGGGGTTCCCTTGTACGAATTCCCCCCACCCGCTCCCGCCACTTCCAAGCTCGGTTTCCTTCGCGAATACGGCTACTCGTGGGTGATGACAGGTATCCGTCTCGCGCAAGCGTCACGGGTAACGCGGTTCAACGGAATTCAGATCGCCGGAAACCCGGACATCTACTTCCCGCTGACTTTGCCCCACCGATGGCTGGGTCGTTCGGTGGTCTTCGACCAGCGTGACCCGGCGCCCGAGGTGTACCAGGCCCG
>JAVEDQ010000587.1 GCA_030840885.1 Frankiaceae bacterium | reverse complement strand
CGTTCGTCACGGAGGCCTGCACGGTCATCCGCGCAGCCCGGCGACGAACGTCCGGGTGTTGTACGCGACCATCCCGAGGTAGGTCGCTCCGGGGCTGCCGGCAGGGCCGAGCGTGTCGCCGTAGAGCGCGCCGTCGCCGGCGATGACGCGGACGCCGGCCTCGGCCGCGACCGTCTGCGCGGTCCGCGGCGGCAGCGAGGCTTCTGCGAAGACCGCGGGCACGTGCTGGGCCCGGATCTTCGCGACGAGGTCGGCGAGGGCGCTGCCGGAGAGCTCCGCCGAAGTGTCGAAGGTCGGGATGACCGATCCGACGAAGGTGAGCCCGTAGCGGTCGAAGAAGTAGCCGAAGGCGTCGTGGTCGGTGACCACCCTGCGGTTCGCCGGCGGGATGCTCGCGATCTCCCGCGCGACCTCGGCGTCGAGGGCGTTCAGCTGCCCGAGGTAGCGGTCGGCGTTGGCGCGGTAAGCGGCCGCGTCGGTCGGGTCGGCGGCGACGAACGCGTCCCGGATGGTCGCGACCATCAGCTTTGCGTTGCGCGGATCCTGCCAGATATGCGGGTCCTGCGCGGAACCGCCTTCGGGGTTGGCGCGCAGGCGGATGCCGCCGCTGGTGTCCACGACCGGACCGGAGTACCCGGCGGAGCTGAGCGCGCCGTCGAGCCAGTGCTCGAGGCCGACGCCGTTCTCGACGACGACCGCGGCGCGGTTGATCGCGGTCAGGTCGGCCGGCGAGGGCTCGAAGTCGTGCGGGTCGACGTTGGGGTGGAGCAGGCCCGTCACGACGGCGCGGTCCCCGCCGACCTGTCGCGCGAAGTCGGCCACCTGGGTCGTCGTCGCGATCACCCGCAGCTTGCCGCTGGTGTCGACGGCGCCGGCCGAGCCGCACGCCGCGAGCCCACCGAGCAGGACGAGCACACCGAGAGCGAACCTCGCGCGGGAAGGTCGCGGCCGAGGTGCGCGCACCGGACCTCCCGGATTCAGCTGCAGATGAAAACCGTTACCAGTTCACGTTAGCAGGCTCCTGGCGTGTCTTTCGTGGCTACGCTTGGCCGGTGACCACCGCCCGCGCGGGCCGCGCCCGGTCGACCCGGCAGGGTGTCGCCGTCGAGTCGCTGCTGGAGGCCAGCAGCGGGTTCCGCAGCGCGCAGGACCTGCACGCCGAGCTCCGCCGCCGCGGCGACGCGGTCGGCCTGACGACGGTCTACCGGCACCTGCAGAGCCTCGTCGACGGCGGGTCCGTCGACATGCTGCGCACCGTCGACGGCGAGGCGCTCTACCGGCAGTGCGCCGACTCCCGGCACCACCACCACCTCGTGTGCCGCCGCTGCGGCACCGCAGTGGAGGTCTCCGGTCAGGCCGTGGAGCGGTGGGCCGGTGCCGTCGCCCGCGAGCACGGCTTCACCGACGTCGACCACACCGTCGAGGTTGTGGGCACCTGCGGGGAATGCTCGGCCGGACCCGCTCCTAGCAGCTGACCACCCGTCAGCGGCTCCGGTACAGCCGCACCGTCAACGTCGCGAAGACCAGGGTCAGCCCGGCCGCGACGGCGAGGACCTCGACGACGTCCCCCACGCGGGCGTTGCCCTCCATCAGCCCGCGCGAGGCCGTGGCCAGCGTCGAGATCGGGTTCACGTCCACGAAGGCCTTGAGTGGACCGGGCAGCGTCGCTGGTTCGACGAAGATGTTGGACAGGAAGGTCAGCGGGAAGATGGCCATGAACCCGGAGTTGAGGACCGCACTCGGGCTTCGCAGCAGCAGGCCGAGCGTGGTAAACACCCACGACAGGCCGAACGAGAACACCACCACCAACGCCAGCGCGGCAACCGCTCCGACCACGCCGGCGCCCGGCCGGTAGCCGAGGGCGACCCCGAGCACGATGATGACCGTGCCCGCGATGACATAACGGACGGTGTCACCGAGCAGCGAACCCACCAACGGCGCCGGCCGCCAGATCGGCAGCGAGCGGAAGCGGTCCACCACGCCCTTGGTGACGTCGGTGTTGAGCGCAACGCCCGAGTAGACCGTCGTGAACAGCACCGACATCACGAGGATCCCGGGGATCAGGTAGTCCCGGTACTGGCCCGTCGAGCCGGCCACCGCCCCGCCGAACAGGTACGTGAACATCAGCACGAACATGACCGGGGTGACCGTCGCGTCCAGGAGCTGTTCGGGCACGTGCTTGACCTTGAGCATCCCGCGCCAGCCGAACGTCAACGCCGTCGACACCCGACCGGGAACCGGTGGTCGAGGCGTGGACGAGATGGCCAGCCGGACTGCGGCCCGGTCCGGGCTCGCCCCGGTCTCGACCGGTGCGCTCGTGGTGGGGGTCGCCGTCGTGGTCATACCGACACCTCCTGCTTCGCGTCGGCACCGTCGGACGGCACCCGCCCGGTGAGCGCCAGGAACACCTCGTCGAGGCTCGGCTGCCCGAGCGAGAAGTCGGCTACCGACACCCCGGCGGCACCGAGGGCCGCCACGGCTTGCGCGCCGGCGTCCCCGCTGCTGCAAGTCACCGACAGCGCGGCCGGGTCGGCTTCGCGCTGCACCGGATTCTTCGACTGCGCCGACCCCAGGCGCTCCGTGAGCAACGCCGCTGCGACCTCGCGATCGGCCGGGTCGAGGAGCCGCACGTGGAGGGAACCGTTGCCGACCGAGGCCTTCAGCCGCGCCGGAGTGCCTTCCGCAATGACGCGGCCCTCGTCGATGACCGCGATGCCCTCGGCCAGCTGGTCGGCTTCGTCGAGGTACTGGGTGCACAGCAGGATCGTCGTGCCCTCGGCGACCAACGCGCGGACGATGTCCCACACCTGGTTGCGGGCATGCGGGTCGAGCCCGGTGGTCGGTTCGTCGAGGAACATGAGCTCCGGGGTCACGACGATGCTGGCGGCGAGGTCGAGGCGGCGGCGCATCCCGCCGGAGTAGTTCTTGACGAGCCTCCCGGACGCTTCGGCCAGTCCGAACGCCTCGAGCAGCTCGACCGCCCGCAGCTTGGCCTGCCGGCGACCGAGTCCGAGCAGCCGCCCGAGCAGGACGAGGTTCTCGCGGCCGTTCAGGTCCTCGTCGACGGAGGCGAGCTGCCCGGTGAGGCTCACGCTGCGCCGGACCGCGTCGGCCTCGGTGACCAGGTCGTGACCGAGCACCCGCGCGTGGCCGGCGTCCGGCGCGATCAGGGTGGCGAGCATCCGGATCGTGGTGGTCTTGCCGGCCCCGTTCGGCCCGAGCACGCCGTAGACGCTGCCCCGACGGACCGCGAGGTCGACGCCCCGGACGGCCCGCACCGCCCCGAAGTTCTTGGCCAGCCCTACCGCCTCGATGGCCAGCGACGAGTCGCCCACCCGATTTGCCGCTGCCATGGCCGTCCTCCCGATCCGAGGCCTGTGGCCCCGTCAATCGTCTGACGCACGACGGCGCCACATCTCATCGTCGTCAGACGAATCGGGAGGTCATACAAGCCCATCTGGGCGGGCGTTGCGAGCGGTTATTGACCAGCGCAGTCTCTACCAGTGCACCGTCTCTACCAGTGCACGCCGGGGAGCAGTCGCATCATGACGACTGCGCCCCGCGACAGCGCCTCCGGCGCCTTCTTGATGGGGCTCTCGTCCTTGCCGCCGGCCGCGGTGGAATCCGGGAATGCCAGGTAGGCGGTGTGCAGGATCGCGTCGAGCACCCGCGGTGCGACCGCGTTGATGACCTGTGCACCGGTGCCCAGGGCGGTCCCCCAGTCCTTCGGCCGGTTCGCCATCGCTCCGACGATGACGTCGGCGGCCTCCTCCGGCGACAGGGTCGGGAAGCGGTCGTAGATCTTCGTCGGGGCGATCATCGGCGTCTTCACCAGCGGCATGTGGACGATGGTGAACGAGACCCCGTCGCCGACGAGCTCCGTGGTGACCACGCGGGTGAAGGCGTCGAGCGCGGCCTTGCTGGCGACGTACGCCGAGAAGCGCGGCACGTTCGTCTGCACGCCGATCGAGCTGACGTTGACGATGTGGCCGAACCGCCGCTCGGTCATGCTCGGGAGCAGCGCCAGGATGAGCCGGACGGGAGCCAGGTAGTTCAGCGCGATCGTCCGCTCGTAGTCGTGGAAGCGCTCGTAGCTCAGCTTCACCGACCGGCGGATGGAGCGTCCGGCGTTGTTGACCAGGTAGTCCACACCACCGTGGTCGTGAAGCATCTGCTTGACGACGGCGTCGACCGACTCC
>JAVEDQ010000545.1 GCA_030840885.1 Frankiaceae bacterium | reverse complement strand
CATGCCGGGCGGCGCGGTCAGGTCGAGGGTCGGCGTACCGGCGTCCGCCACCCAGCGGGCGAGGGACGGGTCGGCGAGGGCGGCGTCGAGCAGCGCGGTAACAGGCATCGGGATCGACGCCGAGTTTACGGGGAGGCCGGGCGAGTGGCCTGTCTTGCTGCTGCGCAGGCCAGGGGTCATGGCACCCGGGGCAAGCGAACGGTTCGGGAGCCGGATACGGCACCTGGCCGTCGCGGCGGCCCACCTCCCTGACGGCACAGCGCGGACATCTCCGAACTGTGTACGCGGGATGAACACGCTCCGCAATCACCGAGATCTAGTGCCCATCACCCAGCGTTACACCTAATTAGAACTACCTTTGGACGGGCGCACTCGCACCTACGGGCCCCCCCGTCACAATGCTTGGACAATGACCGAGCAACTGCGAACCGAATCTGCCGTTTACCCTGCCGTTGTCTTCCAGATCTTCTACGTTCACGTCGTTCCGAGCAGCTTGAACCAGCGTTGCTCTTGGACGGACGTCAGAACGTGCATGGTGCGATCGGTACACAGCGCGTAGCCGAGTAGTTGACTGCGGTGACGGCGTGTATCGGCAGCATCGACACTTCGAACAGTCTGCGGACGGCGACGAAAGCCGAGCGCAGATGAGGTCAGGCGCGATGGACGAACACGGGGGCAGGTCTTTGACTGTCGACGAGCCGGCAGCCATGGCCGACTGGAGCCGAACGGTGAACCAGTACGCGGCGAGCGTCTGGCACTCGGCAAGGCAGAGCACGTCAAGCCCGACCCGGGCTGTGGAGATCTCGCAGCTTGTCTGGCTGCGCCTCGAGCTGACCACTCGAAGCGGGAGGTTTCCCCCGGACCTCGAGCGATGGCTTATGCAACAAGTCCACGACGAATGCGCACGACGACGACGCGACACGCGAATCAGAGACAACACATGCGGCTCTGCGCACATTCAGGTTGTAGGGGGACAAAATGAGGCTTGATCCGGAACAGGCGGCATCGCTCGTGCACAGGGCCGCCACGGGCGATCAGCGCGCGTGGGACGCACTCGTGGACGAGTACGGCGGGCTGATCTGGGCAATCACCCGTTCCTACCGGCTCTCGGCGGCCGAAGCCGCCGACGTCAGCCAGACGACGTGGCTGCGACTCTGCGAGAACATCGAGCGGTTGCGCGACCCCGGGGCGGTGGGTGCTTGGTTGGCGACGACCGCCAGGCGCGAATGCCTGAACCAGCAGGGGCGGGGACGCTCCCTCGTCCTCATGGACGACATGAGCCGGGTGGAGAACCGACTGGAGCCGGAGGCGCCCGTCGACGCAGGTCTCCTTCAACGCGAGCGAGAGGCGGCAGTCCGCGACGCGCTGGTCCACCTGCCTGCCCGTTCCCAGCGCATGCTGCGCATGTTGATGGCCGATACACCGCCGAGCTACGAGGATGTGGCAGCGGCGCTTGATCTCCCGATCGGTAGTATCGGGCCCACAAGAGGACGGGCGCTTCGTCACCTCCGGCAGATCTTGGAAAGCGGGTCGGCGGAGGAAGGCGCTTCAGTCCTCGGATGAGACAAGATCCATCGCTACAGAGGCGGGCTGAATCGGGTGAGCGCGGGACGGACCGGCGGCGCGGGCAATGCTCCGCAGGAACCGTGGCACGTCCCCAAGGTCACCCCTGACGCGCTCGAACAGGACCTACCGTCAGCGGTCGCGGAAGCGGCGAAACGCGCGTTCTCCGCTCGTCGGCCCGGTTCCAGCTTGGCGGAATTGGCGTATGAGGGTCCCGGAGACACCGACGACGTGACCGTCTACAGGTTCGTCTGTGGCGGAGTCACCGTGTACCTGAGCGTCTGCGCCCGCGAAACGGGTCTCCGGCTGCACGTCCGATGTACCGGTTTCCACGTTCGGGAACTCGAGGTTCTGCACGGCGGCGTCACCGTGAACGAGAACCTCAACGGCAGCGGGTTCGCCGAGGTGGACATCGAGCCCGGTCTGCTCAGCGTTGTCGTCACTCCCGACAGAGCCGATGTCGCCCCAGTGCAGACGATGTGGATCCGGATTCCCTGATCCCGCGGTATCAGTTCGGCCGAGCCGGCCTCCTCCCTCATGAGAAGCCTGACATGGGGAGGTTCGATGACCGAGGAAGTGCTCGTCCGACCGCAGTTCCGGACCCGCGACCTGAACACCTGCGAGCTCTACGTCGTTCGCCACGGCACGACAACCCTCAACGTTCAGAACCGGTACCGGGGCCGCCGCGACGTCCCGCTCGACGCCCAGGGCTACCAGGACGCGGTGGACGCCGCCAGAGCGCTTTCGCCCATTGGCCTCACGGCGGTCTACACCGGCCCGTTGCGGCGCACCATCGCCACCGCTCAGATCATCGCCGACGAGGCTCGGGTACCTGATCTGAGGATCCTGCACGGCCTCAACAACGTCGACTACGGCGCCTGGGAGGGGCTGACGGCGGACGAGGCCGCCGTCTTCGACCCGACGGCATTCGAGCTCTACCGCACCGATCCGACGCGCGCGGCCTGTCCCGCTGGAGAGCGGCTGACGGACGCTCAGGACCGGATGCTCGACGCCCTCAGGTTGATCGGGGCACGACACCGGGGTGAAGCAGTGGCCGCGGTCTCACACGCCGTGATGATCCGACTGGCCTGCGCCCAGCTGACCGGTGTCAGCGGTGAACTCTGGCGCATCCCAGTCGGCCGTGGTTCCTACACCCGGTTCCTCATCAAGGGCGACGTCGTGCGCCTCGCGGAGCTCCCCAAGGGCGATGACGTCGACTGAGGCACGCGGCGACTCGTCCCCACGCCGGGGCTGGCCTCACCGGCCCCAGCGTGAGCCGGGGCGATCCGATGAACTAGCGGGGATCTCCGACGACGGGCTCGCTCCGATCGAGCCAACTCCCTCCGTCGTCTTCGATCGGCCGCCGCGGACGAAGATCGCCTTGGGGCTCACAATCGCCCTCGTCGTCGGAGCGGGAACCGCCGCCTACCTCGAGACCGACGCACGCACGGTGCCCGGCACAAAGAACCCGCCTCCGATCAGTTGGGCACCCCCGCCGGGTGGTTTCTTCCGCTTGTCCGCTGTCGGCAGCTACAACCAGCTCCCCGACGACGTTGCGGCCGCCGCTGCGGTCCACCGCTCGACCTGGGACATCCGACCCGGGAACTCGTCCTTCAACCACACCGTGCCCAGAAACCTGAAGCTTCGGCCGGTGGATCCGGGGAGCCACGCCTACGACCCCCGATGGAACAAGGTCATCGTCCGACGAGTCTCCGGCCAGTTCACCGGTACAACCGATGAGATCCTGCAGTGGGGCGCCGTCAAGTGGGGCCTGCCCGACGAGGTGCTGCGCACCGTCGCCGTCATGGAGTCGGACTGGGACCAGAACAACACCGGCGACCCCGTCCCCCAGCAGCAGTGTCCTTATCCCACGGCGCAACCCACCTGCCCCCTCAGCTTCGGGCTCGTGGGGGTGAACTCACGTAGCTTCGCCGGCATCTTCCCGTGGAACCGGGACTCGACCGCCGCGAACGTGGACATGCTCGGCGGCTGGCTTCGCGGCTGTTACGAGGGCTGGGTGTGGTGGCTCCGCGACCACGGGAACGTTTCTCTCGGTCGCTACCACTCCGGCGACTTGTGGGGTTGCGTCGGCGCTTGGTTCTCCGGCAACTGGTACGACGGCCAGGTGGGGACGCGCTCCGCCGTCGACTACATCTCCCGTGCCAGGTTCTGGTACGACGCGAAGCCGTGGCTCCGCCAGAATTACTGACTATCAGATACTAATTATCAGTGGCAGCAGGCTGTTCGCCTCGGTCCTTCGAGCAGACCCGTTTACGGTTCGTGCAAGGCCCTGTGTTGAACGCTTGGCCTTCTAGTGTCGCGTCTCTGAAGTCTTTGGACGATGGGCTTTGCTGAGGATTTCGTCGGCTGTTTTGGTCCAGACGAACGGGTGGGCACGGTCGGCGTTCCAGCTGTCGATGAAGGCTCGGATCTTGGCGTTGAGGTCTTCGACGCTCCCGAAGGTGCCGCGGCGGATGGCTTGCCGGTCGATGATCCCGAAGAAGACCTCGACGAGGTTGAGCCAGCTGCCTGATGTCGGGGTGAAGTGCACCGAGATCCGCGGGTTGGCGGCGAGCCAGGCCTTCACCTCGGGTC
>JAVEDQ010000515.1 GCA_030840885.1 Frankiaceae bacterium | reverse complement strand
GGCGGAATCGTGTACAGGCAGGTCTTGGTGTAGAGCTCCGGGCCGAGGAAGCCGGGCACGTGGTCGGCCAGGAACTCGCGCTGGCGCTGTTGCCGAACCGGGTCGGGGACGAAGTCGCGCGACGTCGCGGTGACCTCGTGGCCGCCCATGTGCTGGCCGAGCTTGGTGGCGACCTCGCCGTACACGGGGAAGCCGTAGAAGTTGTGCGCCCCATGCCACATGAACACCGGGAACCGGTCGGGGGCGAAGTCGGCGAGGTTCGGGGTGCTGTAGTAGGTCACCTGCTCCTGCGTGACCGTCAGCGGCAGTTGCACGTCGAGGTCGGCGAGCACCTCGTTGGTCCAGGCGTCGGCCGCCACGACGAGCCGTTCGGCCCGGAACGTCTCGGCGTCGGTCACCACCTCGACGCCGTCCCCGCGCGGGCGAACGGCCCGCACGGGAGACTGGTCGAGCACCTGGACGCCGGAGCCGCGGGCCAGCGCGAGGTGCGTGGCGTTCGCGCGCCGCGCGTCGACGATGCCCGAGTCCTTCTGGTAGATCGCCTGCTCGTCACCCCGCAGCACGAACTGCGGCCAGCGAGCGGACAGTGAGGCGGCGTCGAGGAGTTCGTAGTCGACGCCGCGTCGGTCGAAGGTGTCGCAGTAGCCGCGGATGTTGCGGGTGCCGGTGCGGGCCGCGTCCCGCTCGGCGGTGGCCTCGATGACGAGGCCGCCGGTCTTGGTGACGAGCTGGACGCCGGAGGCCTTCTCGACCTCGGCCCACGTTGCGTAGGCCGCCGGCGCGAGGTCGGCGTAGGCGTCCTGGTGCTGCGCGAGTCGGATGATGCGGGAGTGGTCCTGCGAGGCACCGCGATCGTGGCCGAGGGCGAACTGTTCGAGCGCGAGGACGGAGGTGCCGGCACGGCGGCCCAGCCAGTAGGCGGCGGCGGAGCCGATGCCGCCACAGCCGAGCACGATGACGCGGAAGTCGGTGTTCATGACTCCACTGTCGGCTGAATCAGTGCACTATCAGCGATAACAGCGATGATGTCTCGCTCTGTTCGCTGCGGGTCGAACTTATGGATGGTGCGCATGGACCTCGAGTTACGACATTTGCGGATGTTCCTGGCCGTCTCCCGCGAACTGCACTTCGGGCGGGCTGCCGAGCAGCTCCACATCAGCCAGCCGGCGGTCAGTCAGCAGGTCCGCGGGTTGGAGAAGGCGCTGGGGGTGGCTCTGTTCTCCCGGACCAGTCGTGCCGTCGAGCTGACGCCGGCCGGCATGGTGCTGCTCGAGGCGGCACCGCGGGTGCTGGCGGAGGCCGAGCGGGCCCAGGAGCGGGTGCGCCAGGCCGGGCAGGGCGCAGTCGGCCACCTGGTCGTCGGCTCGGTCGGTACCGCGCTCGCCAGCATCGCGCCGAAGGTGTTGCGAGAGCTGCGGACCCGCTTCCCCGACCTCGACGTCGAGGTCAGCCAGATGGACACCGCCGCGCAGCTCGTCGCCCTCGCCGCGGGGCGCATCGACGTCGGCCTCGTGCGGTCGGCTGCCGAGCGTCCCGGCCTGTCCCACGAGAGCCTCGTCGAGGAGCCGCTCGTCGTCGCCCTGGCGGAGGACCACCGGCTCGCCGCCGAGGAGACGATCGCGCCGGGGGAGCTGGCCGACGAACCCTTCGTGCTCTGGCCCCGCGCGCTCGGCGCGGACTACTTCGACATCGTCACCGGCTACTGCCGCGAGCACGGCTTCAGCCCGCGGGTCGTCGCGGAGGGCAAGGACATCGAGACCCAGCTCGGCCTCGTCGCCGCCGGCTGGGGGGTCTCGCTGCAACCGGCGTTCTACGCCAACCTGCGACCGCTGGGCGTCGCCTTCCGTCCGTTGCGCGGCGTCGCCCCGCCGGTGGTGCTGCAGGTCGCCTGGCGGACGACGGACCGCTCCCCGGCCGTGCAGCATTTCGTCGCGGTGGCGCGAGCCACGGCTGTTGCTGACGGAACTAACCGTCAGTATCGTCAGTGACGTGAAAACGCGTCGACTCCGCCTGGATCGTCGGCCCCTGCTCGACACCGGCCCCGACGCCGAGCTGTTCGTCGGCCGCGAGGCCGAACTCACGCGCCTCCAGCGGGCCGTCGAACTCGGCCTGAACGCTGTGGTAGTCGGCGAGCCGGGCACGGGAACCAGCTCGCTGCTCCGGCACCTGGCCTGGTCGATGCGTAGCCGCAAACTGGCCGCACCGATCCAGGTCGGTGCCGCAGCCGCGGAGGACGTCCCGACCCTGCTGCGTGGCGTGCTCCGGCGGGTCGCCGGCGACGAGGCCGCCGCGGTCGCCCAGATCGGCGCCCTCGATGCCGCCGCGCTGCTCGACCGGCTCGGCCGGGCTCTGCCGCGCGGTGCCATCGTCCTGCTCGACGACCTGCCGGCCGGCCTCGGCCGGCTGCTGTTCGGGTCGTTGCGCGACGAGGTGTGGCGGCTCGGCGCGCAGTGGGTCGTCGCTGCTACCTCCGCCGCCGCCGACGACCTGCTCCGTCCGCCCGTCGACGCCTTCTTCGAGAACGTCCTCCGGCTCGGACCGCTGTCGGCGGTGGAGGCGCGGAAGATGCTGCGCCGTCGCGGCGTCGAGCTCACCAAGGCCGACGCGGCCGTGCTGACGGAGCTGTCGGGCGGCGTGCCGCGACGCCTGGTCGACCTCGCCCGGGCGCTCGTGGAGGACGGGCGGACCCCGGCCGAGCTCGCGGCGGAGTCCGATGCCGCTTCGCAGCGGCTGGCCGAGGTCAGCGACTCCGCCCGCGCCCTCGTCGCCGTGCTGCGCGACCTGGGCGCGAGCAGCCCGTCCGACCCGGCCCTGCAGCAGCGGATGCAGGTGACGCGGCCCCGGCTGGTCGCCCTGTTCACCGAGCTGCGGGACGCGGGCCTGGTGGTCGAGGCGACGCCGGACCGCACGGGGTCGGCGAGAACCGGCCGGCCGCGCCAGCGCTGGGTGCTCACCGGAACTGTCGGTGCCCCGGTGCATGCTGACCCCAATGCCTTCTGACCCCATGCCTTCTGACCTGCTGACCCGCCTCCAGGCGGCGAACGCCTTCGACGCAGCCCCGGTGCTGCATGAGCTCCACGAGCTGCACGTGCCGTTCGACGAGCTCGGCGCACTCCCGCCCCCCGTCGTCGGCGCGTGGGAACAGGCGCTGGACGCCGCGCTGCGGCGGGGGGAGCGGGTCGCCGTGCTCGGGGCGAGCGGCGAGGGCAAGTCCAGCCTGATGCAGTACGTGCTACGGCCGACGGTCGAGGCGCTGTTCCCGCTGCCCATCCCGGTCGCGCTGGCCGATGCATCCGTCACGCGGGATCCCATCTCCTTCGTGGAGCACGTCGTGGCGATGGTGGAGCGCCATGTCGTCCACTCGCTGCCCGCGCGAGCCGGCGCCACAGGCCGCGGTCCGAGTTCGAATGTCGCGCACAGCTACAAGTGGTCGGTGGCCCCGGAGCTGATGGGCGTCAAGCTCGAGGTGGCACGCGAGGTGCAGGCCGTCGTCGAGAACAGCCCGCGCACCGGCACCGAGGCCGTGGTCACCGCCCAGCTGTTGCTCGAGGTCATCGCGCAGGCCGGGCTCGTGGCGACCCTCGTGCTCGACGACACCGACAAGTGGGTCCGCGGGCCGACCGGGCAGGTCGACTCCGAACAGCGCGACGACTTCTTCGGCACCGTCGTCCGCGTGATCGCCGAGCATCTCGGCTGTGCGGCCGCGGTGGCCGTCCACCGTTCGTACGCCAACGACGACGCCTACCGGGCGGCCGTCGGCGGGTTCCTCTCCAGCGTCGTCGACCTGCCGAGGCTGGGCGGTCCGGCGGCGGTCTCGCGCCTGCTCGAGCAACGGCAGCGGGTCACGCAGCTCCCCGGGGAACCAGGCGAGCCCGTGGACGCGGTCTGGTCCCCGGAGGCGCTGGAACGCATGCACCAGGCCTACGCCGCGGGAGCGGGGCGGAGTCTCCGGTGGCTGGTGCAGCTCGCGCACCTCGGGCTCGCGGTGGCCTGTGACGCCGGTGCGGCCCGGATCGAGCAGCGCCACATCGAAGCCGGCCTGCGCGAGCTGGCGGACTGAACGGGGGTGGCGTCGACCGCGCCACGCTGCGGGAGTAGACACCTGGCATGGCGATCCCCACCGCGTCGTACTCGATCACCGTCCGGCTCGAGGTCCCTGCCGATGCAGCCGCCGTCGGACGGCTGACCACCGCAGTGGGCAAGGCCGGCGGCGCCGTCACCGCCCTCGACGTCAGCGAGTCGTTCCCCGACCGCATCGTCCTCGACGTCACCTGCGCGGCGAGCGACCAGTCCCACGCCGAGCGGCTGCCCGAGGCGATGACGGCCGTCGACGGAGTGGTGATCAAGAAGGTCAGCGACCGGACGTTCCTGCTCCACCTCGGCGGCAAGATCGAGGTCACGTCCAAGGTGCCGCTGCGGACCCGCGACGACATGTCGATGGCCTACACCCCAGGCGTGGCGCGCGTCTGCCTCGCCATCGCCGAGGAGCCGGAGGACGCCCGGCGGCTGACCATCAAGCGCAACACAGTCGCGGTGGTCACCGACGGCTCGGCGGTGCTCGGGCTGGGCAACATCGGCCCGGCGGCGGCGCTCCCGGTGATGGAGGGCAAGGCCGCGCTGTTCAAGCGCTTCGCCGACATCGACGCGTGGCCGGTCTGCCTCGACACCCAGGACGTGGACGAGATCGTGCGCACCGTCCAAATCATCGCCCCCGTCTACGGCGGCATCAACCTCGAGGACATCGCCGCGCCCCGCTGCTTCGAGGTCGAGCGGCGGCTGCGGGAGCTGCTCGACATCCCGGTCTTCCACGACGACCAGCACGGGACGGCCATCGTGGTGCTCGCCGCGCTGACCAATGCGCTGCGGGTGGTCGGCAAGGACCTCGCCGCGGTCCGGGTGGTGGTCTCCGGCGCTGGGGCCGCCGGCTCGGCGATCACCCGGCTGCTGCTGGAGGCCGGCAACACCGAGCTCGTACTCTGCGACATCGACGGGGTGGTGCATCCGGGTCGGGACGGGCTCGACCCGACCCTCGTCGAGCTCGCCGGGCGGACCAACCCCGGGGGCCTGACCGGCACGCTGAAGGACGCCCTGGTCGGCGCCGACGTGTTCATCGGCGTCAGCGCGCCCGACATCCTGGACGGCGACGACATCGCGACCATGGCCGAGCAATCCATCGTGTTCGCGCTGGCCAACCCGGTGCCCGAGGTCGACCCCGCGGCGGCCCGTCGCACCGCTGCCGTCGTCGCGACCGGCCGCAGCGACGAGCCGAACCAGATCAACAACGTGCTCGCGTTCCCGGGGGTGTTCCGGGGACTCCTCGACGCCGGTGCGGAGAACATCGATCTCGCGACCGAGGCGGCCGCGGCGGAGGCGCTCGCCTCCGTGCTCAGCCCGCAGGAGCTGAACCCGTCGTTCATCGTCCCCAGCGTCTTCAACCCCGACGTGACCGAGGCGGTCGCGAACGCGGTCCGCAAGACCGTGCAGCGGCGCGGTGCGGGCCGAGACGTCGATGCCGAGGTCACGGGCATCCCGATGCCGAAGGCGGGCAGAACCTGACCATGCCACTGCTCACCTTCGACCTGCTCGCCGGCCGCACGCCGGAGCAGGTGACGACCCTGCTCGACGCCGCGCACGACGCCATGGTCAGCGCGTTCGGCGTCCCCGAACGCGACCGCTACCAGGTCGTGCACGAGCACCCGCCGACGCACCTGGTGGTGCAGGACACCGGCCTCGGCTTCGAGCGCACCCAGGACGTGGTGCTCGTGCAGATGACGAGCCGGCCGCGCTCCCAGGAGCAGAAGGAGAGCTTCTACCGGCTGCTCGTCGAGAACCTGCAGAGCCGCTGCGGCATCGCCTCGACCGACGTCATGGTGAGCATTCGGGAGAACACCGATGCGGACTGGAGCTTCGGCGAGGGCAGGGCGCAGTTCCTCACCGGCGACCTCTGACACTGCTCAGCGCACCGGACGGATGCGGATCGGTCCCTTCGCCGTGGACGGATCGACGACGTGACCGCCCTGCGTGATCTCGGCTTCCCCGATCGCCACCAGCCGACGGGCCGCGGCCCGGGTCGGTTCCATCAGGGGACGCCAATCGTCCGGCGCGACCGTCCGAGCGACGTCGGACGGGCAGATCGTCTTCCCGTTGCCCGTCCTGGCGAGCAACGCGCGCATCGTCGTCTCGAGCTTCTCGTCCTGTG
>JAVEDQ010000502.1 GCA_030840885.1 Frankiaceae bacterium | reverse complement strand
TGGCAGCCCTCGACCGCGTCGCGCCCGGCTTCGCCGGCAGCGTCGAGCAGATGTACGTCCAGACGCCGCTCGACCTCGAACGTGAACTCGGGCTGCTCCGGGGCAACGTGATGCACGTGGAGATGGGCCTCGACGGGATGTTCGCCTGGCGCCCGCTGCCGGAACTCGCCGGCTACCGCGGGCCGGTCGACGGCCTCTACCTGTGCGGCGCCTCGACCCACCCCGGCGGCGGCGTGTTCGGCGCGAGCGGACGGTCGGCCGCGCGGGTACTGCTGCGCGACGCGGCTCCCTCGCGGTTCCGAAGCGCCCTTGGTCGGCTCCAGACGTTGCGCCCTGCTACCCGGGCGGGAGGTCCCGATGCAGCCGCAGACGGGTGAGCGCGTCGCGCACTACGCGCTGCAGGCCCGGCTCGCGACCGGCGGCATGGGGGTGGTCTACCGCGCGTTCGACGAGCGGACGAAGCGTGCCGTCGCACTGAAGGTCCTCTCCTCGCAGTTCGGCAGCGACCCCGACTACCGGGCGCGCTTCGCGCAGGAGGCGGAGCTCGCCGCCCGCGTCGAGCACCCGAACATCGTCCCGATCTACGACGTGGGCGGGTACCCCAACCTCTACATCGCGATGCGGCTGGTGCCGGGCACCGACCTCGCGACCGTGCTCCGCGACGGGCCGCTCGCCCCGCTCCGGGTGCTGGACATCGCCGAGTCCGTCGCCGGGGCGCTCGACGAGGCGCACCGCAACGCGCTGGTGCACCGGGACGTGAAGCCGGGCAACGTGCTGCTCGCCCCCACCCGCGACCGGCACCGCAGCGAGCACGTCTACCTGACCGACTTCGGCATCGCCCGCTCGCTGTCGTCGGAGATCACGCTGAGCCGTCCCGTCGTGGTGCTCGGCAGCCCCGCCTACATGGCGCCGGAACGGCTCGCCGGCGAACCCGGCGGGGCGGCCTGCGACGTCTACGGCCTCGCCTGCGTGATGTTCGAGTGCTTCACCGGGGAGCGCCCCTGGCCGCAGAAGGCGCCGCCGGAGGAGATCAACCGCCGGCAGGTGGTCGACGCACCCCGGCTGCACAGCGTGCGCGGCGACCTGCCGCCCGGACTCGACGAGGCGCTGTGGCGAGCCATGGCCCGCGACCCGCGCCAGCGGCCCGCGACCGCCGGCGACCTCGCCGCCGCGGCGCGGAGCGCCTTCGTCCGGCCTTCGCTCACCGTCCCGGACCGACCGCTCTCCCCCACCGCACCGCATCAACGTCCTGCCCCGCCGTCGGTGTGGTCGCCGCCGGCAGCGCCGCCGCCACCGCCGCCACGGACGGCACTGCCACCGCCTGCGGCTTCGCCTCCTCCCTACGCCCGCCCCGGGCCGTGGGCTCCGCCCGCAGGTCCTGCGCCAGCGAACGGAATGCCGCCGGACGGAACGCCGCACGGCTCGACCCGGGTGACGCGGCGCGCGCGCCGTGCCCAGCACCGGCAGCAGACGGGCCGACGGCGCCGTCGCCTGCTGCCGCTCATCCTGTTCGTCCTGGTGCTCGCGGTCCTCGGCGGCGTCGCGGTCGACCGGCTGTCCAGCCCGGACGAGACGCCGGCCGGGCGGGCCCTGCAGGCCCGGCTGCCGTCCGCCGTCTACGGCGACTGCTCGCCGATGGACACGGCGACCGGCGAGACGGCAGCGCTGCGCTGTAAGGGCACCGACCCCCGCGTCGCCCGGCTCGAAGTCCGTCAGGTCGCCGGGGCAGCCGCGCTGTCGGCCCGCTTCGCGAACCTCGGCGCCGACCGTGGCCTGGTGTCGCGTCGCTGCGCCGACGAGACCCGGAACTCCGGCGGTTTCTGGACGCGCGCAGGAATCCGGCAGGGTGCGTTCGCCTGCTACACCGGTTCCGACCAGCAGCGCAGGCTGCTCTGGGATTACGACGCCTCCGGCATCGAGGTGATCGCGATCGGGCGGGACGGCAGTCCGGCCAGCGCGGCAGCGCTCTACACCTGGTGGTCGACCGTGGCCCGCGACCTGCCCGTTGCCGGCTGAGATGGCCGGCTGAGATGGTCGTGCCTCCCGGCCCGACCCGCCGCACCCGCCGTCAGCTTCCGCGGGGGTTGCCGCTCGGCTTCGCCGGCGCCACCGTGCTGGCCCAGATCCTGTATCCGCTGACCAGCGGCGGGCCGCGCAACGGGCTGACCGTCCTGACCGTCCTGCTGTTCGCGGCCGCGTCGCTGACCGCCGCGTGGCGTCGGTACGGACGCTCCTACGCGCTGGTGCTGCTGGCCGTCACCGCCGGCGTCGGATTCGTCGCCGAGGCCGTCGGCGTCGCAACCGGACTGCCGTTCGGTGACTACGCCTACGCCGGCACCCTCGGCCCGCGGCTGCTCGGCGTCCCGCTCGTCATCCCGCTGGCCTGGACGATGATGGCCTACCCCGCCCGCGTCGTCGGCCGGGTCTGCGCAGGCAGCGCGGCGGGCCGGGTCGTCGTCGGGGCCGTGGCCCTGGCCAGCTGGGACGTGTTCCTCGACCCGCAGATGACCGACGCCGGGCACTGGCGCTTCACGGCGGCCGACGGGCCGACGCTCACCGGCATCCCGTTGGTGAACTACGCCGGGTGGCTGCTGGTGGCCGTGCTCCTGATGGCCGCGCTGGAACTGCTGCTGCCCGCCGAGCCGGACCGCCCGACGCCGGCCGCGGACGCCGTCCCGCTCGGGTTGTACCTCTGGACCTACGCCTCGTCGCTGCTGGCCAACCTCGCCTTCTTCGGCCGGCCCGACGTCGCGCTCACGGGCGGGCTGGTCATGGGCGTGCCCGTCGCCCTGCTCGTCTGGAGCCTGCGTTCCCGGACGGCGACCCGGACGTGACCCCGGAGCTGCTTCCATCGGTGCTGCGGACGGCGCTGCGTGGCACCGCGCTCGCGGTCGCCGCGCACACCGTCGTCAACGCGCGACTACTCCGCC
>JAVEDQ010000012.1 GCA_030840885.1 Frankiaceae bacterium | reverse complement strand
CCCCCGGGTTCTCCGTCGTCCGCCGCCTCGAGAAGATGGGCTGGCACTGCAGCGACACCGCCGAGCTCGCCTTCGTCGACTGCCGCGTCCCGGCCGCGAACCTGATCGGCGCGGAAGGCAGCGCGTTCGTCCAGATCGCGCAGAACTTCGCCGGCGAGCGGCTCGGCCTGGCCACCCAGGCCCACGCCACCGCGCAGCGCTGCCTCGATCTGTCCGTCGCCTACGCCAAGCAGCGCATCGTGTTCGGCAAGCCGCTGATCGCGAAGCAGACCGTGCGCCACACGCTGGTCGAGATGGCGCGCAGCGTCGAGCTCGCCCGCACCTACACCCACGCCGTGCTGGCCCGGGCGGCCGCCGGAGAGCAGGTCCCGGCGGAGGCCGCGCAGGCGAAGAACGCCTCTGTGGCGACCTGTGACTTCGTCGTCGACAAGGCCGTCCAGCTGCACGGCGGGTTCGGCTACCTGCGCGACGCCGAGGTCGAGCGGCACTACCGCGACGCCCGCATCCTTGGCATCGGTGGCGGCGCGACCGAGGTGATGAACGACCTCATCGCCAAGGCGTACGGCTGGTGACGACGCTCGCCGAGACGGCGAGCATCGAGGACCGCATCCTCGAGGGCGCCGCCCGCTGCTTCACCGAGGTCGGGGTCCGCAAGACGACGGTGGCCGAGATCGCGGCCGCCGCCGGCATCACCAAGCCGACCTTCTACCGCCGCTTCGCCGACAAGACCGACGTCGTCGACGCCCTCGTCCGCCGCGAGACCGACGACCTGGCCCGACGGATGCGCGAGGCCGGCACCGGTGCTCTCGGAGTCGCTGCGTCAGGAACCAGCCCGGCCGGGGATGCACTGCTCGCCGCCTTCCGCACCGCCGCCCGCTGGCTGACGCGGCACCCGTTCGTCCGCAAGAGCCTGGACCTGGAGCCCGAGCTGCTGATGCCCCACCTCAACCAGCCGGACGGCCCGGTCCTCTCGACCGGCCACGCCGTGTTCGCCGAGATCGTGGCCCGGGGGACCGCCAGCGGTGAGTTCCGGGCCGTCGACCCGAGCGCAGTCGCCGAGGTGTGCTGGCGGCTCGTGCTCTCCTTCGCGCTCACGCCGCTGCCCGACGGTCCGGCGGGTTGGGCCCGGACCGACGAGCTCATCCGCGCCACCCTGCTCGACGGGGTGCGCGCGTGACCCGCCTGCGCAGCACCCTCGACCCCGCCGGCACGCAGTTCGTCGAGTACCGCGAGGCGATGCTGGCCAAGCTCGCCGACCTCGACGCCGAGCACGCGAAGGCGATCGCCGGCGGTGGCCCGGCGAAGGTCGACCGTCACCACCAGCGCGGCAAGCTGCTGCCACGCGAGCGCATCGAGCTGTTGCTCGACCCCGGCAGCCCGTTCCTCGAACTGTCGCCGTTGGCCGCCTGGGGGAGCGATTTCCCGGTCGGGGCGAGCGTCGTCATCGGCATCGGGGTCATCGAGGGCGTCGAGTGCCTCGTCACCGCCAACGACCCGACCGTCCGCGGCGGGGCGAGCAACCCGTGGACGCTGCGCAAGTCGCTGCGGGCCAACGAGATCGCCCGCGAGAACCGGCTGCCGGTCGTGAGCCTCGTGGAGTCCGGCGGTGCCGATCTGCCGAGCCAGAAGGAGATCTTCATCCCCGGCGGGCAGATCTTCGCCGACCTCACCCGGCTGTCGGCCGCCGGCATCCCGACGGTCACGCTGGTCTTCGGCAACTCGACCGCCGGCGGCGCCTACCTGCCGGGCATGAGCGACTACGTCATCATGATCAAGGAACAGTCGAAGGTGTTCCTCGGCGGTCCGCCCCTGGTCAAGATGGCGACCGGTGAGGAGTCCGACGACGAGTCGCTGGGCGGGGCGGAGATGCACGCCCGCACCTCGGGGCTCGCCGACCAGCTCGCCGCCGACGAGGTCGACGCACTGCGTCTCGGACGCGCCGCCGTCGCCCGGCTGAACTGGCGCAAGGCCGGCCCGCCGCCGCGCCCCATCTACGCCGAGCCGCTCGCCGACCCCGAGGACCTACTCGGGCTCGTCGCGCCCGACCTCCGCACGCCGTTCGACCCCCGCGAGGTGCTCGCCCGCGTCGTGGACGGGTCCGACTTCGACGAGTTCAAGCCGTTGTACGGCCCCAGCCTCGTCACCGGCTGGGCGCAGATCGCCGGCTACCCGGTCGGGGTGCTCGCGAACGCGCGGGGGGTGCTGTTCAGCGAGGAGTCGCAGAAGGCGACGCAGTTCATCCAGCTCGCGAACCGGGCGAACACGCCGCTGATCTTCCTGCAGAACACCACCGGCTACATGGTTGGCCGGGACTACGAGCAGCGCGGCATCATCAAGCACGGCGCGATGATGATCAACGCCGTCGCCAACAGCCGGGTGCCGCACCTGACCGTCCTGCTCGGTGCCTCGTACGGCGCCGGCAACTACGGGATGTGCGGCCGGGCCTACGGCCCCCGGTTCCTGTTCGCCTGGCCGTCGGCGAAGTCGGCGGTGATGGGCCCGGCGCAGCTCGCCGGCGTCCTGTCCATCGTCGCGCGCCAGGCCGCCGCCGCGCGCGGGCAGGCCTACGACGACGAGGCGGACGCGAACATGCGGGCGATGGTCGAGAACCAGATCGAGGCCGAGTCGCTGCCGTTCTTCCTCTCCGGCCGGCTCTACGACGACGGGGTGATCGACCCGCGCGACACCCGGACGGTGCTCGCCCTCGCGCTCTCGGCGGTGCACTCGGCGCCCGTGGCCGGCGTCGGCTCAGCTGGTGAGGCCACCTTCGGCGTCTGGCGGATGTGACCGTGGCGCCCTCCGATTCCATTGCCCGGAAGCGAACCGTCTCCTCGCTCATGCCGGGCCGGCAGATCGCTCGACTGCTCGTCGCGAACCGCGGCGAGATCGCCCGTCGGGTGTTCCGCAGCTGCCGCGACCTCGGCATCGGCACCGTCGCGGTCTTCTCCGACGCGGACGCCGACGCGCCCCATGTCCGCGAGGCCGACCTCGCGGTGCGGCTGCCCGGCAACACCCCGGCCGAGACATACCTGCAGATCGAGGCCGTCGTCGCGGCCGCCCGCGCCACCGGCGCCGACGCCGTCCACCCGGGCTACGGCTTCCTCTCCGAGAACGCCGAGTTCGCCCGCGCCGTCCTCGACGCCGGGCTGACCTGGGTGGGACCCCCACCCGAGGTCATCGCGGTCATGGGCTCGAAGGTGGAGGCCAAGCAGCGGATGGCCGCTGCCGGGGTGCCGCTGCTGACCGACCTCGACCCCGCCACCGTGCGCGCCGAGGACTTCCCGTTGCTGGTCAAGGCCTCCGCGGGCGGTGGCGGGCGAGGGATGCGCGCCGTGCGCGACCCCGCCGAACTCGAGGCGGCTCTCGCGTCGGCGCGGGCCGAGGCCGGCTCGGCCTTCGGTGACGAGACGGTGTTCTGCGAGCCGTTGCTCGAGCACGCCAAGCACATCGAGGTGCAGGTCCTCGCCGATCATCACGGCACGACGTGGATCCTCGGCGAGCGGGAGTGCTCGTGGCAGCGCCGCCACCAGAAGGTCATCGAGGAGACGCCCTCGCCGGCCGTCGACCCGGCACTGCGTGAGGCGCTCGGCGAAGCGGCCCGCTCCGCCGCAGCAGCCATCGGCTACGTGGGCGCGGGGACCGTCGAGTTCCTGCTCGAGGCCGACGCGGAGGGCATGGGCGGCCGGTTCTTCTTCCTCGAGATGAACACCCGGCTGCAGGTCGAGCACCCCGTCACCGAATGCCTGTACGGCGTGGACCTGGTCGCGCTGCAGCTCTCGGTGGCCGAGGGCGAACGGCTCCGCCCGGAGCCGCCTGACCCCCGCGGCCACGCCGTGGAGGCCCGCCTCTACGCCGAGGACCCGCGGGCGGACTGGCGGCCCCGCACCGGGACGCTGACCCGATTCGACTTCCCCGGCGTGAACGAGCGCTTCCGCGCCCCCGGCGGCATCCGCCGGGCTGCGGCCACCGGCCTGCTGCGTCTGGACAGCGGCGTGGAGGCCGGCTCGGTCGTCGGCGTGCATTACGACGCCATGCTTGCCAAGGTCATCGCCTGGGCGCCGACGCGGGAGGCGGCGGTGCGGCGGCTCGCGACCGCACTGGCCGGTGCCCGCATCGGCGGCGTCGGCACCAACCGCGACCTGCTGGTGCGCCTGCTGCGCTCGACCGAGATGCGCGACGGCACCGTCGAGGTCGGCCTGCTCGACACCGCACCCGAGGACTGGACCCGGCCGCTGGTGCTCGACGGCGCCAACACAGCTGGCGGCCGCGATGCGGTGCAGCTCTCGGCAGTGGCGGCCGCGGCGGTGCAGGTGCTGGCGGGATCCGGGGGTGCTGTCCCCGCCGGCTGGCGCAACGTGTCCTCGCAGGCCCAGCGCGTGTCCTACCGATGGCCGGAAGGCGACCGGACCGAAGCGGTCGGCTGGCGCTGGACCCGCCGCGGGCCGGTTGTCGACGGCGTCGATGGCCTCTCGCTGATCACGGTCTCCGCCGACGAGGTGCTGTTGGAGGTCGCCCACGTCCGGTACCGGTTCGCGGTGGCAATTCGTACCTCGGGCGACGACGTCCTGGTCGAGGTCGACTCCCCGCTGGGCTCGGTCACCCTCGTCGCCGTCCCGCGCTTCCCCGACCCGTCGGCGGCCGTCGCCCCCGGCTCCCTGCTCGCACCGATGCCCGGCACCGTCACCCGCGTGGCCGTCGAGGTCGGGGCGAGCGTGGCCGCGGGCCAGCTGGTTCTGGTGCTCGAGGCCATGAAGATGGAGCACCCCGTCCACGCCCCCGCCGACGGCACCGTCGAGGCGCTGCCCGTCGCCGTCGGACAACAGGTCGACGGCGGCAGCGTCCTGGCCGTGCTGACCGAGCAGACGACAGCAGAGGAGTAGAGCTGTGCCCGGACCTCTCGAGGGGCTCCGCGTCGTCGAACTGGCCGGCATCGGCCCGGCCCCGTTCGCGGCGATGCTGCTCGCCGACCTCGGTGCCGATGTCGTCCGCGTCGAACGGCCGGGCCGCTCGTCGTGGCCGGCGGATCCGCAGCTGGACCTGCTGCAGCGGGGGAAGCGCTCCATCGTCGTCGACCTCAAGCAGGCCGACGGCGTCGACGTGGTGCGCCGCCTCACCGACCGGGCCGACGTGCTGATCGAGGGCTACCGCCCCGGGGTCGCCGAACGCCTCGGCCTCGGGCCGGAGGACTGCGCCCGCAGCAACCCCGCGCTCGTCTACGGCCGGATGACCGGATGGGGTCAGGACGGGCCGCTCGCCGATCGGGCGGGTCACGACATCGCCTACATCGCCCTCACCGGCGCCCTGCACGCGATGGGCCGCGCCGGCGGCCCGCCGCAGGTGCCGCTCAACCTCGTGGGTGACTTCGGCGGCGGCAGCCTCTACCTACTGCTCGGGGTGCTCGCCGCGGTCTGGGAGGCCGGGCGCAGCGGTCGCGGGCAGGTGGTCGACGCCGCCATCGTCGATGGCGCCGCGTCCCTCATGGCCATGCCCTTCGCCTTCCTGGGCGCCGGGCTGTGGCAGGACCGTCGCGGGGTGAACCTGCTCGACACCGGCGCCCCGTTCTACGACGTCTACGAGACCTCCGACGGCGGCTGGATGGCGGTCGGCCCGCTCGAGCCGCAGTTCTACGCGGCGTTCGTGCAGTTGCTCGGGCTCGCCGACGACGCCTCGATGCCGGGCCAGTTCGCGCTCGCCGAGTGGCCGGAGCTGCGCCGCCGCTTCGCCGAGGTGTTCCGGACGCGGACCCGGGATGAGTGGACCGAGGTCTTCACCCCCTCCGACGCCTGCGTGGCCCCGGTGCTGTCGATGGCGGAGGCGCCCGAGCATCCGCACCTGGCTGCCCGCGGCACGTACGTCCGGCGCAACGGCCGCACCGAACCGGCCCCGGCACCGCGTTTCGACCGCACCCCCGCGACGCTCACCGACGGGCCACCGCTGCCCGGCACGCACAGCCGGGAACTGCTGGAGGAGTTGGGACTCGATGCCGCGTCCCTGCTGGCCAGCGGCGCAGTCCTGGCTGCGGGCGGTGACGGTGGTCCGCCCCGCTGAGTCGGTGTGAGCCGCGCGACAGGTATCACAGTCGCCCTGCGGAAGTGTCGTTCTCCCCGACCTGGCGTGAGAAACGGGCAGGATGGACCCGGCGCTGTCGCGTCGCCAAGGGCATGTGGCGTGGACGGACGTCCGGACGAGGGGGACCCATGAGCACGACTGACCTGCTCTCGCTGCTCGAGGAACGAGCAGCGGCGGGCACGGGTCCGGTACTCGCCCGAACCCGCGGCTCGATCGTCTTCGACGCCGGCCCCGAGGGCGCCTGGACCCTGCTGCTCGAGCGGGGGACGGTCCGCGTCCAGTACGGCGCGATCGACGACCCCACCAGCACCGTCGCGGCGTCGCTGCCTGTGCTGCGCAGCGTCGTCGAGGGCACCCGCTCCGGGATCGAGGCGTTCCTTTCCGGCGAGCTCACGATGCGCGGCAGCATGGCGCTCGGGCTCCAGATGGACGGCCTGTTCGCCGCCGAGACCCGCCCCGCACAGTTCCCCCGCGCCGGGCTGACACTCGCCGCCGGCATCCGCACCGCCTACCTCGAGGCCGGCCCGAAGGACGCCCCGCCGGTTGTGCTCATCCACGGTCTCGGTGCCACCAACGGCTCGATGCTGCCGACGCTGTGGGACCTCGCCCGCGACCACCGCGTCATCGCCCCCGACCTGCCCGGCCACGGGGCGACCGAGGCGGTCCACGACAACTACGACGCTGCGTTCCTGGGGCGCTGGCTGTCGGCGTTCTTCGACGCCGTCGGCGCGGAGCGGCCCGTGCTCATCGGCAACAGCCTGGGTGGCCGGACCGCGCTGGAGGCGGGGCTCGAGTACCCCGACAAGGTGGGCGGGCTGGTGCTGCTCGCGCCCGCGGTGGCGTTCCGGAAGATGCGGCAGTTCATCCCGCTGGTCCGGAGGCTGAACCCGCGGTGGGCGTCGGTACCGGTGCCGATGACCCGCCGGGTGGCCGCCGCCGAGCTGCGGCACATGTTCGCGGTGCCGGAGCGGATCAGCCCGGCCGCGTACGACGCTGCGGTCGACGAGTTCATGCGCGTGTGGAAGCGACGCTCCAGCCGGGTGGCGTTCTTCTGCGCCCTGCGCTCGATCTACCTCGACGAGGCCTTCGGCGAGCGGGGCTTCTGGGACCGGTTGCCCACGCTCCAGACGCCCGCGCTGTTCGTGTGGGGCAAGCGCGACCGGCTCGTCCCCGCGGCATTCGCACGCCACGTCGCCGAGGCGCTGCCGCACTCGGAGACGGTGGTGTTCCCCGACTGCGGCCACGTGCCGCAGTTCGAGCTCCCCGACGAGACGCACGCCTACATCCGCGACTTCCTGCAGCGCCTCGAAGGCTCCCGTCCGCAACCCGGGGCGCATCCGGTGTTCGAGGACATGAGCGCCTGACGGCAGTGCAACGGCGGTGCGACGGCGGTGCAACGGCCAGGTCGGCGTGAGCTGCCCGTAACTCGCGGTAACACCGGCGCATAACTCAGCGCCGCAGTGGCGAGAACTACTCCATGAGTCTTCTGCAGGATCTACACCGTCTCGGCACTGGCGCCGGCGGCTGGCTGGCTCAGCAGGTGGCGGTGCGTGTGCCCGTCGCCGACATGGATGCGCGCGACCCGGACTACATCCGCGACAACCTGCCCTTCACCTGGCTCATCTCGAGCCTCTGGTACCGGGGTGAGGTCCGCAACCTGGAGCGCATCCCCGCCGAGGGCCCCGTGCTGATCGTGGGCAACCACTCCGGCGGCAACATGACGCCGGACACCTTCGTGTTCACCCTCGCGTTCACCTCGTTCTTCGGGGTGGAGCGGCGGTTCTACCAGCTGGCGCACAACCTGGTGGTCTCGCTGCCCTTCCCAGGTGCGATCCTGCGCAAGTGGGGCACCATCGCCGCGAGCAAGGAGAACGCCCGCAAGGTGCTCGAGCGCGGCGACGCGCTGCTGGTCTACCCGGGCGGCGACTACGAGGTGTTCCGCCCCTCCTGGGAGAGCCAACGGGTCGACTTCGGCGGCCGGAAGGGCTTCCTCCGCACGGCTCTCGACGCCGGCGTCCCGATCGTGCCCATCGTCAGCATCGGCGGCCAAGAGTCGGCGCTGTTCCTCTCGCGCGGTGAGTGGCTCGCGAAGGCGCTGGGGCTGGACAAGGCTTTCCGGCTGAAGGCGCTGCCGATCTCCCTGTCGCTGCCCTGGGGGCTCAACATCGGCGACATGGCGGGCCACATCCCGCTCCCTTCCAAGATCACCATTCAGGTCCTCGACCCGATCGACCTGCACGAGCGCTACGGCGACGACCCCGACCTCGACAAGGTGTACGACGACGTGATCTCGCAGATGCAGGACACCCTCGACCTGTTGGCCAACGACCGGACCTTCCCGGTGCTCGGCTGATGCGCGTCTCGGAGAAGACCCGGATCAGTGCGGACCGGGCGACGGTGTGGGCCTGGGTCCGCGACCCGGCCCGCTATCCCCAGTTCATGGACGGCGTCAGCCGCTGGAGCGTTCTCGGTGACCAGGACACCGGTCGCGGCGCCCGCTGGGACGTCAAGTTGATGATCGGTGCCGCGCCGGTCGGCGGCATCGTCGAGGTGGTCGAGTTCGACGAGCCCGGTGACATCGCCTGGAACAGCGTCACGGGCGTGACGATGCGCGGCCGCTGGCGTATCCGGAGCCGCCCCAACGGGCTCACCGAGGTCGACCTCCGGCTCGCCTACCAGGCCCCTGGTGGCCTGATCGGCCTGGTCGCCGACCGGGTGGCGCAGCCCTGGGTCCGCCGCTCGTTGAAGCGGAGCCTGCGCAACCTGCAGATGCTCGTCGAGAGCCGCCCGGCGCCGCAGCTGGCGGAGCGGCTGGAACCGACGGCGGCTACGGCCCCGGCGAAGAAGTCGGCGCCGGCGAAGAAGTCGGCGGCCAAGAAGTCGACCGCCACGAAGTCAGCTGCAACGAAGTCGACCGCAACGAAGTCGACGGCGACGAAATCGGCAACCAAGCGGACCTCGGCTGCGAAGAAGGCTACGAAGGCGGCGGCGCCCCGTAAGCGGACTGCCTCGGCGAGCTGAGGGAGAACGAGCCATGTGTATGCAGAGCATGTCCCTCTGGGCGGAGGCCACCTGGTACCGCCTGGGCGGCGGCAACGCTGCGACGGAAGAGGTCTGCGCGGACGCGCCGGCTGAGCCCGCGGTGCCGATCAAGCGGGTCGAGGCTGTCGAGACGGCCGACGAGAAGGTCCTCGTCACCGCTAGTTCTCCGCGATGAATCGGACCTAGAGCTGCCCGCTGCGCTTGGCGAGCACCCCGCGGACGAGGCCGAACAACCAGACGACCACCGCGATGATGATCAGCCACTTCAGGGCCTTGAACACCAGCCCGATGACCAGCAGGATCAGGCCGATCAGCAACAGCGTTCCGAGTAGAGCTCGCATGGCCATGCCCTTCGTCGAG
>JAVEDQ010000530.1 GCA_030840885.1 Frankiaceae bacterium | reverse complement strand
GCCGGCGCGCAGGCGACCCGCACGGCCGTGAACCCGGTCGGCGGGCCCACCACGCCGCGGCAGCCGGTCGTCACCTACGTGATCGTCGCGCTGAACGTCCTCGCGTTCGTGCTGGAGGGCCTGCCGTTGGGTGGGCTGCCGTCCTTCGAGCAGACCAACGCCTTCGTCCAGCGCTTCACGCAGATCAACGCGCTCGTGCCGGACGAGCCCTACCGGTTGGTCACCGCGACATTCCTCCACGACGGCATCCTGCACATCGGCCTGAACATGCTGATCCTCGTGCTGATCGGGCGGCAGCTCGAGCAGATCCTCGGGTGGGCGCGCTACCTGCTCGCCTACCTGGTCTGCGGGTTCGGCGGCAGCGTCGCCGTCTACGTGCTGGACTCCAGCGACACCTACGGCCTGGGCGCGAGCGGCGGGATCTTCGGCCTGTTCGCCGTGTTCTATCTGGTGGCCAAGCGGTTGCGGGCCGATGCCAACGGCATCCTGGTCACGATCGGCATCAACCTCGTGCTCACCGTCCTGATCCCCAACGTCAGCATCTGGGCGCACGCCGGGGGGCTGGTCACCGGGGCCGTGGTGGGCCTGATCTACACCCGGCTGCCACCGAGACCGCGGGTGTGGCAGATGATCCAGCTGGCGGCGGTGTTCGGTATCGCCGTGCTGCTCGTGGTCGTCACGGTCGTGCGTTCCGCCAGCGGCGTCTGAGGTCGGCGGCGATGCCGGCCGGGTCGCTGCCGAGCCGGTAACGGCTCAGCAGCACGAGCCGATCGCCGATCTCGATCTCCAGAGACCCGAGCCGCAGCAAGCCGCGCGACGTCGTGGTCGTCGCTTCGACGGCGGTGACCTCCGACCACCGGATGCGCTCCTCACGGAGCGGACCGGACCGGACGATCAGCCCGTCGTCGTCGGCGCGCAGCGCAGCACCGAACCACAGGTCGAGCGCTGTCACGGTCAGGCCGACGGCCGCCAGCACGAGGAAGGCGATACCGCCGTCGAGGCCGAGCGGGCCGCCGGACGCCGTCAAGGCCAGGACGAGGGCCACCAGAGCCGCGAGGGCGGTCGCCGCGGTCCGGATCCGGGACGGTCGCCACGCCGTCTCCTGCCCCGCCCGGTTCTCAGGTCGCTGGGGAGGCGTGCTCACCGCGGCATCGGCCGGAGAAATCCGAGCATCCCTGCTGTCAAGTGGCCCGCCTCGCGTGCCGATGCACCACCGGTAGGAGCAGCACCGCACTGCGGCCCAGCCGAGATATCCACACTGTGGACAACCGCTGGGGACAAACCACAGCGGTGAAGTTCCACCGCTGTCGTGCGCGACACAGGCCCGCTGAGCAGCGTTCTCAGCGCCAGCGGGTGGCCATGCCGAGGCCGACGACCACGAAGCCGAACCCGACCATGAGGTTCCAGCCGCCCAGCTTCTCCAAGCCGAGCACCCCGCCGTTGGACAGGTAGTACACGAGCAGCCACGCGATCCCCAGCACGAACATGGCCAGGATCAGCCCTCCGTACCAGGGAGGCGACGGCGGCGGAGCGGTGCGCTTCGTGGTCGCCGCGGGCGTCGCGACGGCAGATGCGCTCTTCTTCTTGCGACGGCGAGACTCAGGCACTCCGATTGCTCCATCAGCAGGCGGCAGACTGGGGAAGCCCAGCAGCGTAGATGTGACCCCCGCAGCGTAGGTGAGGACTTGGCCCCCGGGCCTCGCCGACCCGCACTCGGCCGCACCCGTCGTTCATCGTCTGTCGTCCATCGTCTGAGTCACCGGGAGAGGTGCAGTCCGTGGTCCTCCACAGCCCCGACCGTCTGCCTCCGCTGCCGGACCCGACGCCGCAACGGCGGACCAGCCGCTACCGCTATGCCGTACCGGTTGTCGGCCTCGCCGCCGGCCTGCTGCTCACCACCGCGTCGGTCACCTCCCGTGGCACCGAGCTGCGCGGCGCGCGTGAGCAGCTGCCCGACCTGATCGTCGCCGAGCAGGGGCGGGTCGCCGCCCTCGAGCAGCAGGCGGCGTCGTTACGGGGCGACGTGGAAGCCCGAACCCGGGCGCAGGCCGGCGCGGACGGTCGCGTGACCGCCGCTGCCGACGCGGCTGCCCGCCTGGCCGGCCCGTCGGGGCTCGAGCCCGTCACGGGGCCAGGACTCGAGGTGGTTCTGGATGACGCCCCTCCCGCCGCCCGTGACCGACCCCCGCCTGCCGGCCTCCCGGAACCGACCCCCGACGATCTCGTCGTCCACCAGCAGGACATCCAGGGGGTGGTGAACGCGCTGTGGGCCGGCGGCGCCGAGGCGATGACGCTGATGGGCCAGCGGGTCATCGTCACCACCGCCGTCCGTTGCGTCGGTAACACGCTGCTGCTGCACGGGGCCGTGTACTCGCCGCCCTTCCGCCTGCAGGCGGTGGGGGACCCGCTGCGGCTCCGGGCCGCGCTCGATGACTCGTCCAGCGTGCGGGTGTTCCGGCAGTACGTCGACGCCTACGGGCTGGTCCTGGGCTCCACCGCGGCAACCGCGCTCAGCCTGCCGGCCTACACCGGTGCCGTCGAGCTCGGCAGCCGACCAGCGGGGTGAGCTCGGCGTCGAGGCCGTTCGGTCCGCCCCTGACCGTTCGCCACCCGGGCAGACTGGTGACGTGAGCCGGATCCTCGTCGTCGACAACTACGACTCCTTCGTCTTCAACCTCGTGCAGTACCTGGGTCAGCTCGGTGCGGAGTGCGTCGTGCGCCGCAACGACGCGCTCGATGTCGACGCCCTGGCCGACGAAGTGGCCGACCTCGGCGTCGACGGTGTCCTGCTCTCACCTGGTCCCGGGCACCCGGACGACGCCGGCGTCAGCGGGCCGATGGTGCGCCACTGTGCCGAGGTCGGGCTGCCGATGCTCGGCGTCTGCCTCGGGCACCAGGCCCTCGGCGTCGCCTTCGGCGGCCGGGTGGGACGCGCGCCGGAGCTGCTGCACGGCAAGACCAGCCTGGTCGTCCACGACCACAGCGCCGCGCCGAACGTCCTCGTCGACCTGCCCGAGCCCTTCGTGGCCACCCGCTACCACTCCTTGGCCGTGGCCGCCGACAGCGTGCCCGCCGAGCTCGAGGTGACCGCGACGACGCGTAGCGGCGTCGTGATGGGGCTGCGGCACCGGACGCTGCCGCTCGAGGGCGTGCAGTTCCACCCCGAATCGGTCCTGACCGAGGGCGGTCATCTCATGCTCGCGCGCTGGCTGGCGGAGTGCGGCCAGGCGTCGGCCCTCGACCTCGCGCCGGCCCTCTCGGCCGAGATGGACGCGCTGCGCACGACGGCCTTCGCCGCCTGACCGCTCAGCTCAATGGCTCAATAGCTCAGCAACTCACCAGCTCACCGGGTCGCTGCTGGACGAGGAGTCGGGCTGGGGCTGGGCGGCCGCGAGGGCGAAGCGGACGGTGACGGTGATGGCGCCGGAACCGGCGAAGCGCTCGCGACGCCCTGGGAGACGGTCAACGTCACACGGCCACCGCGTGAGACGCGTCCCCCGGCCGCGGGGCTCTGCGCGAGGACGATGTCGGGCGCACGGTCCGTCGAGGGCTGCCGGGTTATCGACGGGTTCAGCCCGAGCGAGGTGAGGGTGCGGGTGGCCTGCCCCTCCGGCTGGTTGACCAGGTTCGGCACCGTCGTGAAGCCGCTGACGACCTGCAGGGTGACGGTGCTGCCGGTGGGCACGCTGGTGCCCGGGTCGGGGCTGGTGCCGCTGACCGTGCCCACCGGTTCGGACAGGTCATCGACCGTCGTGGTGGCCACCTCCAGCTGCATCGACGTCAGCTGCCGGGTGGCCTCGTCCTGCGACAGCCCGCTCACGTCGGGCACGAGCCGCGTGCCCGGTCCGCGGGAGAGCACGAAGTCGACGGTGGAGTCCTTGTCCACGACCGCGCCGGCGGCCGGGTTCTGCTCGAGGACGAGGCCAGGGGGCACTGCGCTCTCGCGGTCGGTGACGTTTCCGGGACGCAGGCCCTGCGCCTCGAGCTGGGAGATCGCCGCGTCGCGGGTGGCGTTGGTGAGATCCGGGACGCTGGTCGTGTCCGGGCCGGCGAGCAGGCCCCGGGCCAGCAGTGCCGCACCGACCAACGCGGCCACCACGACGAGGGCCAGCGCGCCATACAGCAGTCGGCGCCGCAGCGGTCCGCGCCGCCGGACCTCGGTCCCACCGGCGGCCTGACCTCGCAGGACCGGCGTGGCCAGGACCTTCGTGCCCGCCAGGACACGGTCGAGGTCGTCGCGCATCTCCTGCGCCGACTGGTAGCGGTTGTCCGGGTTCTTCGCGAGCGCCTTGAGCACGACGGCATCGAGGTCGGGCGGCAGGTCCGGTTCCGACGTCGACGGCGGTGCCGGGTCCTCGCGGACGTGTTGGTAGGCGATGGCGACCGGGGAGTCGCCGGTGAAGGGCGGGTGGCCGGTGAGCAGCTCGTAGAACAGGACACCGGCGGAGTAGAGGTCGCTGCGGGCGTCGACGTTCTCGCCTCGCGCCTGCTCCGGGGACAGGTACTGCGCCGTCCCCATCACGGCGGCGGTGGCGGTGACCGTGGAGGTGGTGGCGGCGACGGCGCGCGCGATGCCGAAGTCCATCACCTTGACCGCCCCGTCGACGGTGAGCATCACGTTCCCGGGCTTGATGTCGCGGTGGATGATGCCGGCACGGTGGCTGTACTCGAGGGCGGAGCAGACCTCGGCGACGATCTCACTGGCCCGCTGCGGGGTGATCCGCCCCTCGGACTGCAGCACCTCACGCAGCGTGGGCCCCTTGATGTACTCCATGACGATGTACGGCAGGGGTGGCGTCACACCGTTGTCCTGGCCGGTGTCGTACACCGCGACGATCATCGGGTGGTTCAGCGAGGCCGCTGCCTGCGCCTCGCGTCGGAACCGGCTGAGGAAGGTCGGATCCCGCGCCAGGTCGTTACGGAGCACCTTGATCGCGACATCACGGCCGAGACGGGTGTCGGCGGCGCGGTAGACCTCGGCCATACCGCCGTGGCCGAGCAGTCCGCCGAGTTCGTAGCGGCCGCCGAGGAGGCGCCCCCCGGGCGTCCCGGAGGCGGTTGGCGCGGTCATCGACCTGCCACCGGGGTCATCTCAGCGATGCGAGCGGCCCTCGCCGCCGCGCTCATCCGTTGCCCTGCGATCCGTTGTTCCCGTTCCCCTTCCCGTTCCCCAGCCCCGGGATGGAGGTGGGCAGCTTGGGACCAGAACCAGAACCGGAACCAGAACCGGCCCCAGAGCCCGAGCCGGAACCCGAGGGGATCGACGACGGGCTGGCCGACGGCGAGCTGGTCGCGGGACTCGACGTCTTGGGTGCCGACGTCGACGTCGGGGCGGAGGTCCGCAGCCGCGCGGTGATCGAGATGACCGAGCCGTTGGTGACCTTGCCGCTCGGACTGATGTTGGTGACGGTGGCGTCCGGGCTGGGCGAGCCGGACACCGAGACCCCGAAGCCGAGAGCCGCGAGGTCGGACCGCACGTCACCCAGGCGCCGGCCCACGTAGTCCGACGGGTTGACGGTCGTGGTCGCCGGCGTCACCCCTTGGCTGCCGAAGCGCAGCGTGACCACGGATTTCTCCTTGGCCTTCTTGCCTGCCGCCGGGTCCTGCGACTGGACGACGCCGTCGCGCGCCCCGTCCACGCGCACGGTGAAGCCGGCCCGGGTGAGGATCTGCGAGGCAGGTGTGTACTGCTGACCCTTCACGTCCGGTACGGCTTTCCCGCCGCCCAACGACTTCACCAGGGCGAAGCCCCCGACGAGCAGGGCCAGGAGCAGCAGGCCGATCAGTGGCGCCCGCATGCTCCGCGACCGCCGGCGGGCGGGTGCTGGAGCAGGCGCGGGCCGGCGAGACGGCGGGGGTTGCGGGCCACCCCGCGGCAGCAAGGCGGTACCGCCCGGCCGGGTCCCGGCCAGACGGGACGTCGGCGGCATCCCCATCGCCGGCATCGGCCGGGTGCCCTCGATCCCGTCGCGGAGGGCAAGTGCCGCCCGCCCGAAGTCGCCGGCCGTGGGTGGACGGTCCGGCGGATTCTTCGCCATCGCGCGGCCCACCAGTTCCCGGACCTGCAGCGGGATCTCCGGCGAGAGCGGCGGCGCCTGCTCGCGCTGGTGGGCCAGCGCCACGGCGACGGGGTTGGTGCCGGCGAACGGCCGACGTCCGGACAGGCACTCGTAGGCGACGATCCCCAGCGAGTAGATGTCGCTGGGCGGCCCGACCTCGTCACCGGCGGCCTGCTCGGGGGAGAGGTAGAAGGCGGTGCCCAGCACCGTCCCGGTCTGGGTCAGTGGGACCGCATCGGTTGCCCGGGCGATACCGAAGTCGGTGACCTTGACCGTTTCGTCCGCAGTGACCAGCAGGTTCCCAGGCTTGATGTCGCGGTGGACCACACCGGCCTCGTGCGCCGCCTGCAGCGCGAGCGCGGCCTGGCCGACGACGTTCATCACCCGCGCCGGGGACATCGGCCCGTGCTCGGCGAGCACCGCCGAGAGCGGCGGCCCGGGAACGAGCTCCATCACCAGGTAGGCGCTGCTCCCGGCCGCGCCCTCGACCGGTACCTCGCCGTAGTCGTAGACGGTCGCGATGCCGGGATGGGTGAGCATGGCGGTGTTGCGTGCCTCGGCGCGGAAGCGCTCGACGAAGGTGGGGTCCTCGGCGTATTCGGACTTGAGGACCTTGACCGCCACGCGCCGACCGAGCGTCTCGTCGTCCGCCCGCCAGACCACGCCCATGCCTCCGGTGGCCAGCTGACTGGCTAGGCGGTAACGCCCGCCGAGCAGGTCCCCCTCGCGCATCAGCCCAGCCTCCGCATCAGCCCTGCACCAGATTCAGCCCAGCCATTTCAGCCCAACCCCAGGGCCTTGGACATCACCTGACGGGCGATCGGCGCCGCCACCGTGCCGCCGGTGCCGCCGTTCTCGACGATGACCGCCACCGCCACCTGCGGGTTGTCTGCGGGGGCGAAGCCGATGAACCAGGCGTGCGTGGGCCGGCCCGGCACGTTCTCCGCCGAGCCCGTCTTCCCGGCGACGGGGACCGAGAGCTGCGCCGCGGTACCGGTGCCGTTCTGCACCACGCTCTGCATCATCTGCGTCAGCTGGGAGGCGACGTCACCGCTCATCGGGCGGCCCTGCTCCTCCGGCGAGGTGGTCTGCAGGGTGGTCAGGTCGGGAGCGAGCGTCTTGTCCACCAAGTAGGGCTTCATCAGCCGGCCGCCGTTGGCGACGGCGCTGGCCACCATGGCCATCTGCAACGGCGTGACCAGCACGTTTCCCTGGCCGATGGAGGAGATCTCGGTCTGCGCGTCGTCGAGACCCTGCGGGAACCGGCTCGTCGAGGTCGGCAGGGGGAACCCCTGCAGGTCGGCGTTGAACCCGAACGCCTCGGCCTGGCGCCGCAGCGCGTCGTCCTTGCCCGGCAGGTTGATGCCGAGCTGGGCGAAGGCGGTGTTGCACGAGGTGGTGAGCGCATCGGTGAGGGTCGTCCGGCCGTTGCCGTTGCAGCTCTCACCCTGGAAGTTCGGGAGCGTGGTGCGGGTGTTCGCCAGCAGCAACGAGGTCGGGGCGGGGATCTGGGACTGGCTGTTGTAGCCGTTGGAGAGCGCCGCTGCGGAGGTGACCACCTTGAAGGTGGAGCCGGGCGGGTAGAGCCCCTGCGCGGCGCGGTTGATGAGCGGGTCGCCGCTGTCTCCGTTCAGGGCCTGCTCGGCGGTGGTCGCCGCACGACCGTCATGGCTGGCCAGCGGCGCGGGGTTGTAGCTCGGCTGCGAGACCATCGCGAGGACCGCGCCCGTCGTGGGGTTGAGCGCGACGACGGCGCCCTTGCGGCCGCCGAGGGCGTCGGCCGCTGCTTGCTGCACCTCGGGACGGATGGTCAGCACCGCCGAGCCGCCCTTGGCGGACCGGCCGGTGAACAGGTCGGAGATGCGGCGGACGAACAGCCGCTTGTCCTCCCCGGAGAGCAGGTCGTCCTCGGACTTCTCGATGCCGGTGGAGCCGAAGAAGCCGTAGTAGCCGGTGAGGTTGCCGTAGAGCGCGCCTCCGGGATAGGTCCGCTGGAACTTGTACTGGTCGTTCGACGGCACCGACTCGGCCACCGCCTGCCCGCCGACGACGATCGGCCCGCGGTCCCGCGAGAGGCGGGCGGTGATCTGGCGGCTGTTCTCGGGGCGGTCCCGGAGCGAGGTCGCC
>JAVEDQ010000455.1 GCA_030840885.1 Frankiaceae bacterium | reverse complement strand
CCGTCCCGGCTCCGGAGGGCGGAGACGGCCGACTTCAGTCGCGCGGCGAGGGCCGAGGGGTCGAGGTCGGTGGCGTCGACGAAGGCGCCCACCTCGCTCTCGAGATGGCCCCGGAGCCACGGCACGGCGTGGAACTGCACGCGGTGGGTCTGTTCGTGGAGGCAGACCCAGAGCCGGAAGTCGCGCGGATCGGCCCCGATCTTGCGCTCGACCTCGGCGATGTTGGGCGCCACCAGCGACAGCCGTCCGCCGGGACCGGCGACCTCCTCCGGCGGCAGGAAGATCTCGAACTGGCCGAGCACCTTGCCGGCGAGAAACGCGAGCGCGCCGCCGATCTGCAGCCCCGTGATGCGGCGCCCGATCGAGCGCGAGAGCGCACCGCTGCTGCTGCGGTCGCCGAGCTTGCCCAGCAACGGCCCAGTGACCGAACGCAACCCTGCGACGTTGGAGCGCAGCCACTCCTTGCGGTCGACCACCACGACGGGCGGGGCCTCGCCCTGCGGCTGCAGGTGGGTGTAGGCGACGACATGGGCCTCGGCCTCGACCGCGAGCTTCCGCAGTTCGGCGACGACCTCGTCGGCCTCGGCCCGGGTCAGTTGCGGGCCGGGACGCACCAGCCGTCGTCCGGTGGCGACGGCCAGGTCCCAGTCGACGAGCTCCGGCCCTGTCATGGGGGAAACCCTACGTGCGGGCTCAGCGTCGGCCTACCGGCAGCCGCACCGCGTGAGCGTGGCGGCGATGCGGTCCATCGCCTTCTCCCCGACGGTCAGGTCGACCGACGGCGCACGGACCGAGAAGACCAGGACCAGCCCGGAGCGGGTGCGGGCGGTGCCGGCGAGCGCGGCCACCCCGGCGAGGCGACCGCTCTTGGCGTGGACGAGCCCGGCGGCCGGGGCCGTTTCCGGCGTACGGAACCGGTCGGCCAGCGTCCCCGTCCGCCCGGCGATCGGGAGGCCGTCCAGTATCGGCCGCAGCTGCGGACGGGCCGGGTCGGCGGCAGCGCGGAGCACCTCGACGAGCAGTGACGGCGGGACCAGATCGTCGTGGGACAACCCGCTGCTGTCGAACATCCGCAGCCCAGCGAGGGGGAGGCCGAGCGTCTGCAGTCCGTCGGCCACGGCAGCCACCTCGCCGTTGAAGTCGGCGGGTCGACCGGCTGCGTGGGCGAGCTGCCGGCCCAGCGATTCGGCGAGGTCGTTGTCGCTGTAGGTGAGCATGCGCTTCACGAGGTCGGCGACCGTCGGGCTCTCGACCATCGCCACCTGGCGCGCACCCGCCGGGACCCGGCCGGCGCCGATGCCGTCCACCCGGACGCCGGCTCGGGACAGGGCGCCGCGCAGTGTGTTCGCCGCGTCGGGTGACGGATTCGGTGTCCGGGCCGTCGCCTTCACCGAGGGCGAGCGGCGGCCGGCGTCGACGCTCAGCGCGGAGACGGGGCCGATCTCGGCGTTGAGGTAGTACGGCTGCCAACCCGGGGCCAGCGTCGGGCCGCTGAAAAACGTTGCGTCGGCGACGACGCGGGAGGCCCGGGTCACCCCGGCCGCCCGGACCTGGCGGGCCAGGTCGTCGACGCGGGCGCCGAGTGCACCCGTGGTGGCCCGGGTGAGGGTCGGGTCGCCGCCGCCCACGAGGTAGAGGACGTCGCCGGCGGCGAAGACCCGCGTCTGCAGCCTCGTCCGCGGCCCGAGCCGATCGAGGGCGACGGCCGCGGTCAGCAGCTTCGCGGTCGAGGCCGGCACGTCGGGCTTGTCCGCCGCCTGGTCGAACAGCACGGTCCCCGTGGCGAGGTCGCGCACCTGCATGCCGACCGGGCCCGCGAGCCCCCGGTCGGTCAGTGCCGGGCGGAGCGCGGTGGCCAGCTTGGCCGGGTCCGGGAGCGCGGCTGCCGACGGTGACCCCGCGACCGGTGCGCCCACGGCCGGTGCTGCGAACGGACCCGATGTGCCGTCGGGGGAGGGGCCTGGTGGCGCGGCCGTGGGACGCCGTCCGATGGAGCCGGCCCGATCGATCGCGAGAGCCGTAGCCGTCAGCAGAACCAGCACCGCCAGCAGCGCGATGAGGACGGTGGAGCTGCGGCGCCGGGAGCGAGGCGAGATGGGGCGGTCAGCCGTCGGATCAGCGGTCGGAGGAGTCGTCCGCTCAGTCGTTGCAGTCGTTGCAGTGGTGCCCGCAGGCGGGGTCTCCTCGTCCTCTGAGGCAGAGGAAGTCTGGCGGCGCACGTCCCCGAGCCTAGGGGTGCGAGACTGTTTCCCGATCGGCAGTGTGGTCGAGCAGGTGGCTGGGCACATCGCAGCCACGCAGCGCACATCACATTCGGCACATCTCTCGGCCGGGATCCGGCCGCAGGTCAGTGGAGGTAGGCACCGGTGGAATTCGACGTCCTCATCGAGATCCCCCGGGGTACCCGGAACAAGTACGAGATGGATCACGAGTCGAACCGCATCCGGTTGGACCGGATGCTGTTCACCGCCACCCGGTACCCGTCGGACTACGGCTACATCGAGGAGACCCTCGGCGGCGACGGCGACCCGCTCGACGCGCTCGTGCTCGTCGAGGAGCCGACCTTCCCGGGCTGCCTCATCCGGTGCCGCACCATCGGCATGTTCAAGATGAGCGACGAGAAGGGGCCGGACGAGAAGGTCCTGTGCATACCGGTCGCGGACGTGCGCCAGGAGCACCTCCGCGACATCCGGCACTACCCGGACTTCGACAAGCTCGAGATCCAGCACTTCTTCGAGACCTACAAGGACCTCGAGCCCGGCAAGTCGGTCGAGGGCGCCACGTGGGTCGGCCGCGCCGAGGCCGAGGCCGAGATCGTGGCGAGCCGCAAGCGGCTGCAGGACAACGGCGGGCATTACTAGACCGGCTGCTGTGGCAAACTCGGGGCATCGTCCCCGGCGCTACGGCGGGCGTCCGCCGGAGTAGCTCAGTGGCAGAGCAATCGCCTCGTAAGCGATAGGTCGCGAGTTCAATCCTCGCCTCCGGCTCACCCAGCCCCCAGTTCCTCACCCCCCAGTTCGCCGGACCCCAGTCCCAGCCCCGGCCCGCAAGCCCTGCTAGGGACGGCGGCCCGATCCGATCAACACCGAGCCCGGGAGCTCGACACCGTTCTCGATCGCGCGGGCCACGGGCCTGCCGTACTCCAGGGCCCGGTCGTGGATCGCGTTCCGAACCTCGGGCTCCAACGAGGGCAGGACCAGCGCCAGCGGCCCCGCCAGTTGCTGCACGCGGTCCCACCAGCCCTGGAGCGACGGCGCCGACATCGGCGTGGACATCCGGTCGACGCGGACATCTTCGAGCCCTCCTCCGCGCAGTGCATCCGCGAGCCGTGCGGGGTCGTCCAACGAGAACGGTCCGGGGACTCCCGGCGGCGGGAACGTGGTGCCGAACTGTGCGCCCACGGCATCGAGGAGCAGGCCGAGCCACGGGTTCGCCGTGCGGCTGTCCCACGTCAGTGCGGCGTAGCGGCCACCGGGACGGAGTACGCGCGACGCCTCCCGCACCGCGGCCTCCGGCTCGGCGGCGAACATGAGCCCGTGCCGGCAGATGACCGCGTCGAAGCTCGCGTCGGGCGCGTCGATGGCGGCCTGGTCGCACACCGAGGTGCTGACGTGCGGCAGGTCGGCGCTGCGGCGCGCGGCCACCTCGACCATCCCTGGAGCGACGTCCGCGAGCACCACTCGTCCCGTGTCGCCCGCCCGCCCCGCCGCGGCGATCCCCGCGCCACCCGGGCCGCAGGCCACCTCGAGCACCTCGCTGCCGACGCCGATGCCCGCGGCCTCGAGCAGCGCAGTCGTGGCCGTGGCCATGTGACGCTCGACGAAGTCCGCCTGCGCGTCCCACGCCCCAGCGACGCCGTTCCACATCTCCGACACGGGCGCATGGTGACACCCCCACGCAGCGACCGCCACCGCTACCCGCTATTGCCGTGGCGGCGCCCGGCTATCCACTGGAAACCGATTATCGATATCTTTGGTCCACAATTACCGGCACAACGGCAATCGGCAGCAATCCGTCCGCTCCCCCTTCTCGTGATTTAGGGTGACGGCATGTCAGCTGGACCGGTGGGGGCGCGCCCTGGTCCCGACGGGCGTTCTGGCGCTCCCGTCTCGTGCCTGCTTCTCGCGGAGGACGACGAAGCGTCCCGCACCGCGCTGGCGCGCAGCCTCGAGCGCTACGGCTACCGCGTGCTCGAGGCCGCCGACGGCGAGGCGGCGCTGCGCCTGTTCGCGGCGGCCCACGGGGACGTCGACCTCGTGGTGCTCGACGTCGGGATGCCCCGCCTGGATGGCTACGCGGTGCTGAGCCGGCTCCGGCAGACCAGCGACGTGCCGGTGATCATGCTGACCGGGCGTGGCGAGGAGGTCGATCGCGTCGTCGGCCTCGAGCTCGGTGCCGACGACTACGTCCTCAAGCCCTACTCGCTGCGCGAGCTGGTGGCGCGCATCCGGGCCCGGCTGCGTCGGCAGCCCGAGCGGGTCGAGAACGTCGAGCCGGCGGCGGAGGAGGCCCTGGTCTTCGGAGATCTGTGCGTCGACCGCCGCGCCCGCGAGGTGCACGTGGGCAAGGAGCGCATCGACCTGACCGCCCGCGAATACGAGCTGCTGGCCTTCCTGGCCGGGCACCCGCGGCAGGTCTTCAGCCGCGAGGAGCTGCTCGAGAACGTATGGGGGACCCGGTTCCAGGACCCGGCGACGGTGACCGAGCACGTCCGCCGGGTGCGGGTGAAGATCGAGAGCAAGCCACCGGGACGCAAGTTGCTGACCACCCTGCGGGGGATGGGCTACCGGTTCGACCCCTGAGCTGACCGCGCCTCGGTGGACGGTCAGGCGGTGCGCAGGTGCAGGGCGAGCGCCTCGACGGCGAGCAGCGGGGCGATGCCCGG
>JAVEDQ010000418.1 GCA_030840885.1 Frankiaceae bacterium | reverse complement strand
CCAAGCTGCTCGAGCTGATGGAGCCCGAGGAGGCGGCGCCCGTCCGCCGGCTGCTCATCTACGCCGACGACACCGCCGGCGGCATCATGACCAGCGAGCCGGTGATCCTGCCGCCCAACGCGACGGTGGCCGAGGCCCTGGCCCGCATCCGTGCCCCGGAGCTCTCCCCCGCGCTGGCCGGGCAGATCTACGTCGTGCGCCCGCCCTACGAGACGCCGACCGGCCGCTACCTCGGGATGGCGCACTTCCAGCGCCTGCTGCGGGAGCCGCCGTCGACGCTGATCGGCGGGATCATCGACTCCGACATGGACCCCCTGCTGCCGGACTGCCCACTGCAGGAGGTGACGCGCTATCTCGCGTCCTACAACCTGGTGGCGGTTCCGATCGTCGACTCCGAGAACCGGCTGCTCGGCGCCGTCACGGTGGACGACGTGCTCGACCACCTGCTGCCCGCCGACTGGCGTGAGCGCGATCTCGGCGTGGCCACCGCCCGGCACGACGCGATGACCGCCGGCGCCGGCATCAGGCGGGGCTGACCGATGGCTCGCAAGTCCCGCCAGCACAACCGGCTCGACCAGCCTCGGGTCCCCGGACGGACGCTGCGCCCGTCGGTCGATCCGGAGACCTTCGGTCGGCTGAGCGAGCGCATCGCCCGCTTCCTGGGCACGTCGCGCTTCCTCGTCTACATGACGGTGTTCATCCTGCTGTGGCTGGTCTGGAACACCGTGGCGCCGGTCAAGGAGCGCTTCGATCCTTACACCTTCACCTTCCTCACGCTGCTGCTGAGCCTGCAGGCCTCCTACGCGGCGCCGCTGATCCTGCTCGCGCAGAACCGGCAGGACGACCGTGACCGCGTGAACCTGGCCCAGGACCGCGACCAGAACGGGCGCCTGCTCGCCGACACCGAGTACCTGACCCGCGAGGTCGCCTCACTGCGCGTCAGCCTCGGCGACGTCGTGACGCGCGATTACCTGCGCGCCGAGCTGCGGGCGTTCCTCGACGAGCTCGACGAGTACGACGACAGGGTCGAGCGCGGCGAGCGGCCCCGGGAACGCCGCATCGACAAGCCCCGCCTGGACAAGTCCCGTGCCGACAAGCCTCGCTCGGACAAATCCCGCACCGACAAATCCCGCACCGACAAGTCCCGCGCCGACAAGCCGCGCGGCGACAAGCCCCGGGCCAGCAAGCCCCCCGCCGACGCGGACGCAGCCCAGCAGTAGCAAGAACAGTGCTGGCGCTGGCTAGCGCTGGCTAGCACTGCCCCGAAGGGCACTACACCGCGCTCGGTTTTCTGCCGATAGGGGTGCCGTGAGCACTCCCGTCCCCTCGCAGCGCGTCACCATGCGCAAGCGCATCGGCGAGGTGCTCGTGGAGCAGGGCGTGATCAGCGCCGAGCAGTTGAACGATCTGCTCGCGTTGCAGGCGACCACCCCCGGCCCACGGCGGCGCCTCGGACGACTCGTCGTCGAGACGGGGCTCGCGAACGAGAAGCAGCTGGCCATGGCCCTGGCTGGAGCGCTGCGCCTGCCGCTGTGCGACCTCGCCGCGACGCGCATCGATCCCGAGGTCGCCCGCAAGCTGCCCCGCGCCATCGCCGAGAAGGCCGGCATCCTCATCCTTTCCGCCACGGCCGGCGAGATCCCCCGCATCGCCGTGGTCGACCCGACCGACGTCGTCAGCCTCGACGAGGTCCGGCTGCACCTGCGTACGCGCGACGTCTACGTCTCGGTCGCCGTCGAACGCGATCTGCGTCAGGCCCTGGCCCGGGTCTGGAGCCTCGCCTCCGACGCCGGTGTCGTCAGCAACCTGCTCGACGACTTCAACGCCGGCGACCTGGGCGCGAACGCCGACGAGCAGACCTCGGAGTCCTCCGCCGAGGACGCGCCGATCGTCCGGCTGGTGGACATGCTCATCGTGGACGCCGTCGCGCAACGCGCCTCCGACATCCACGTCGAGACCCAGCGCGAGGGCGTCCGGGTCCGCTTCCGCGTCGACGGCGTCCTGCGCGACGTCACGTCGGCACCGCGGTCGGCGGCTGCCGCCGTCACCAGGCGACTGAAGATCCTCGCGGGCCTCGACATCGCCGAACGCCGACGTCCGCAGGACGGCCGGGCCAAGATCGTCGCCGGTGGCAAGAAGGTCGACTGCCGCGTCTCGACGTTGCCGTCGCTCTACGGCGAGAAGGTCGTGCTCCGACTCCTGCCGCAGGGCACCGAGCTCCCCGGCACCGAGACGCTCGGCATGGAGCCGGACCAGCTGGCGATGCTGATGCACGCCGTGAAGGAGCCGCAGGGACTGGTCCTGATCACCGGCCCCACCGGCGCCGGTAAGACGAGCACGCTCTATGCGGCTCTCAACGAGGTCAGCACCCCGGACAAGAACGTCGTCACCCTCGAGGACCCCGTCGAGGTGACGCTGCCCGGCATCACCCAGGTCAACATCCAGTCCAAGGCGGGCATGACGTTCGCCGCCGGGCTGCGCGCCGTGCTGCGCCAGGACCCCGACGTCGTCCTCGTCGGCGAGATCCGCGACCTCGAGACCGCCGAGCACGCCCTCGCCGCCGCCATGACCGGGCACCTCGTCCTCTCGACGCTGCACACCACGAGCGCCGTCGCCGCCGTCAGCCGGCTGGTCGACATGGGGACCCCCGCGTTCCTGCTCGCCCCCTCGCTCTCACTCGTCGTCGCGCAGCGCCTGGTGCGCAAGCCCTGCCTCGGCTGCGCGGAACCGACCATCCCCGACGAGGCGACGCGGCTCGCCCTCAGCATCAGCCTGGAGACGGTCACCGCCGGCACCCCGGTGCTCGGTCGCGGCTGCGACCAGTGCGGCCACTCCGGCTACCGCGGCCGCACCGGCATCTACGAGGTGCTGCCCGTGACCCCCGAGTTGCGCGACGCGCTCCGCGGCGGCGGCGACGAGCGGCAGGTCGCCGAGGCGGCCCGGCTCTCCGGCGTCCGGAGCCTGCGCGCGTCCGGACTGTTGAAGGCGTTGCGGGGCGAGACCACCTACGAGGAGGTCCTGCGCGTGACCGCCGGCGAGGGCGTTCCGGAGATCTGGTGCACCGGCTGCGGCGGCGGCCTCACCGCCGGCATGGTCTGCTGCCCGTGGTGCGCGACTCCGGTCGGGCACGGGCAGTGCTCCGGCTGCGCCAAGCCGATGGAGGAGAACTGGCGGGTCTGCCCGTGGTGCCGGGTCCCGAGGGAGTCGAGCGTCGACATCCCCGTCCAGGCCCTCGGCAGCCCCGGCGGGGCCATCCCGCTGCCGCTTATCCCCAGCCCGGCCAGCGCGTCGGGCGCCCGCTTCTAGACGCCCGCTCAGGCGAGGCGGCCGAGCAGTGCCGCCAACGTGGCCAGTTCCTGCTCGTCGAACCGGCTGACCATGTGCTCGCGGACGCCGCGCAGGTGTGTCACCCACGCCTCCTGCAACCGCTGCATGCCGGCCGGGGTGAGTACGGCCAGCGTGCCGCGTGCGTCGTCCGGGCACGGCCGCCGTACGACGAGACCCTCACGCTCCAACCGGTCGACGAGCCGGGTGAGCCCGGACCGGCTCAGCAGGACCGACAGCGCCAGGTCGCTCATCCGCAGTGCCTGGTCCGGCGCCTCGGCCAGCTGGACCAGGACGTCGTAGTTCGCGAGCGGCATGCCCTGCTCGCGCTCGAGTTCGGTCTCGAGGCGACGGACGACACGAGCGTGGGCGTTGAGGAACCCGCGCCAGGC
>JAVEDQ010000522.1 GCA_030840885.1 Frankiaceae bacterium | reverse complement strand
AAGACCGCCGTCCGGACCAGTTCCGTCTCCGATTCCGCTTCCGATTCCGGTTCCGGCGCCGTCGTCACCGTCGGCGGCATGGCCAAGGGGGCAGGGATGCTGGCACCCGCCCTGGCCACCATGCTGTGCGTGCTCACGACCGATGCCGTGGCCGACGCCGCCACCCTCGACGCCGCACTGCGGGACGCGACCCGGACGACCTTCGAACGGCTCGACACCGATGGCTGCCTGTCCACCAACGACACCGTGCTGCTGCTCGCCAGCGGCGCCTCCGGGGTGACGCTGCCGGCAGAGGAGCTCAGCGAGCTCGTCCGGGCGGTCTGCGACGATCTCGCCGACCAGTTGCTCGCCGACGCGGAAGGCGCGGGCAAGGAGGTCTACATCGAGGTCGGCGGCGCCGCCACCGAGGACGATGCGCTCGAGGTGGGGCGAGCCGTCTCCCGCAGCTCACTGCTCAAGTGCGCCCTGGCGGGTGAGGACCCCAACTGGGGCCGGGTGCTGTCGGCCATCGGCACCACCGCCGCCACGTTCGACCCGCTGTCCCTCGACGTCGCCGTCAACGGCGTGTGGGTCTGCCGGGACAGCGCACCGGGGGAGTCGCGCGACGGCGTGGACATGTCCGACCGCCGCATCGACATCCGCATCGACCTCAAGGCCGGCAGCGAGTCCCTCGTGATCCGCACGACCGACCTCACCGAGGCCTACGTGCACGAGAACTCGGCGTACTCGACATGACGCTTCGTTCCGGGTCCGCCCGGCCCGACCACGCCCCGCTCGACCCGACTCCTCCCCCCGATTTCCAGGCGGTCGGCCCGGTGCTGCCGCGGCGTCTCTCGGAGGCGCGGCGGAAAGCCGGGGTGCTCGTCGAGGCCCTGCCCTGGCTGACCCACTTCTCGGGCAAGACGATCGTCGTCAAGTTCGGCGGTTCCGCGATGGCCGAGGACGCGCTGCGCGAGGCGTTCGCCGAGGACATCGTCTTCATGCGGCACTGCGGCATCCGCGTCGTGGTGGTGCACGGCGGCGGCCCGCAGATCACCGAGCACCTCTCCAGGCTCGGCGTGGCCAGCGAGTTCCGCGGCGGCCTGCGCGTCACCACCCCGGAGACGATCGACGTCGTCCGGATGGTGCTCGTCGGGTCGGTCAACCGCGACGTCGTCGGGCTGGTCAACGCGCACGGCCCGTTCGCGGTCGGCATGAGCGGCGAGGACGCCCGCCTGCTCACCGCCGAGCGCCGGCCGGCGATCGTCGACGGGGTGCCGGTCGACGTCGGTCTCGTCGGCGACGTGGTCGACGTCCGCACCGAGACGGTGACGGCGCTGCTCGACAGCGGCCACGTGCCGGTCATCGCGACGGTGGCGCGGGGAGTCGACGGCGCGCTCTACAACGTCAACGCCGACACCGCCGCCGCCGCCCTGGCCGTCGCCCTCGACGCCGAGAAGCTCGTCGTACTCACCGACGTCGAAGGGCTGTTCGCCGACTGGCCGGCCACCGACGAGCTCATCTCGCTGCTCGACGCCGACGAGCTCGAGGGCATGTTGCCCGAGCTCGGTACCGGCATGGTGCCGAAGATGGAAGCCTGCCTTCGTGCCGTCCGCGGCAGCGTCCGCAGCGCGCACGTGCTCGACGGTCGCGTCGCGCACGCCGTCCTGCTCGAGGTCTTCACCAACGAAGGAGTCGGAACGATGGTCGTGCCCAACCGTCCGGCACACGCCCCAGGTCCGGCCGTTCCCTTCGCCGGGGCCCCCGCACCGGGTCGGGAGGCCGGCGGATGGTGACCACCGCCGAGAGCCTCGGAGCCGCAGCTGTCGACCGGAACGAGGAGTTGCTGCGTCGGCGCGACCAGGTGCTGATGGGCAACTACGGCCGCCCGCCGCTCGCGATCGTCGGCGGCCGCGGCAGCACCGTCACCGACGCCGACGGCCGCGCCTACCTCGACCTCGTCGCCGGGATCGCCGTCTGCCTCCTCGGGCACGCGCACCCGGCGGTGCAGCAGGCCGTCGCCCGTCAGCTCGGGTCGCTCGAGCACATCTCGAACCTCTACGCGAGCGAGCCGTCGGTGGCCCTGGCCGAGCAGCTCATCGCCCGGTTGGACCCGGCCGAGCAGGCCGACGCCCGCGTGTTCTTCTGCAACTCCGGCGCCGAGGCGAACGAGACGGCGATCAAGATCAGCCGTCGGACGGGCCGGACCGGCATCGTCGCGGCCGAGAAGGGCTTCCACGGCCGCACGATCGGCGCGCTCTCCATCACCGGGCAGCCCGCCAAGCGCGCGCCGTTCGAGCCGCTGCTGCCCGACGTCACCTTCGTGCCCTACGGCGACGTCGACGCGCTCCGGGCCGCGATCACCTCCGAGACGGCGGCGGTGTTCCTCGAACCGACGCTGGGGGAGGGCGGCGTGCTGCCGGCCCCCGAGGGCTATCTCGCCGCGGCCCGCGCCCGGTGCGACGAAACGGGCACACTGCTCGTCCTGGACGAGGTGCAGAGCATCGGGCGCACCGGCTCCTGGTTCGCGCACACCCGCCTCGGGGTCCGGCCGGACGTCGTCACGCTCGCCAAAGGGCTCGGCGGTGGCCTGCCGA
>JAVEDQ010000410.1 GCA_030840885.1 Frankiaceae bacterium | reverse complement strand
ACGGCCGCACCCGGCTCGCCGAACAGGTCGTGGAGGAGGTCCGCGCCCACTTCGGTGCGACCGTCCTGGCCACGACCATCCCCCGCAGCGTCCGCGTCGCGGAGGCACCGAGCTTCGGGCGTTCCGTCGTCGCCCACGAGCCGCTGTCCAGCGGCGCCGTGGCCTACGTCGACGCCGCCCGGGAGCTGGCCTCCCGGGCCACCGCACCTACCTGACCCTGACCCGACCCTGACCCGACCCTGACCGCGCGACGCGCGAGTGCCGAAACCACTGGAGGTTCCGTGAGTACGCGCCAACGAGGGCTCGGTCGAGGGCTGGGAGCACTCATCGCGCCCCCCGATACCGGTCTACGGCCCGCTCAAGACCGCCGGGTCGCCGCCGGGTCGCCGTCCGACGTCTTCTTCAACGGCGGCAACGCACCTGTCGGGCGGCCCCCGACCGAACCATCCGCCGCGGCGGTCGCCGACCCGCCTGCCGCCGCTGCTGCCGACCGCGTCGCCGGCGAACTGCGGATGGTGCCCGTCGGAGCCATCGTCCCCAACCCGCGCCAGCCGCGCACCGTGTTCGACGACGACGCCCTCGCCGAGTTGACGGCGAGCATCCGCGAGGTCGGCGTCCTGCAGCCCGTGGTGGTCCGGCCGATCGAGCGGCCAGACGGCGGGACCGCCGCCCGCTTCGAGCTCGTCATGGGCGAACGCCGCTGGCGCGCCTCCCAGGCGGCCGGACGAGCCGAGATCCCGGCGGTCATCCGGACGACGACCGACGATGCCCTGCTGCGTGACGCCCTGCTCGAGAACGTCCACCGCAGCGAGCTGAACCCGCTCGAGGAGGCGGCGGCCTACAGCCAGCTGCTCAACGACTTCGGCTGCACGCACGAGCAGCTCGCCGAGCGGTTGGGGAGTTCGCGCTCCCACCTGACGAACACCATGCGACTGCTCAACCTCTCCCCCGCCGTGCAGCGGCGCGTCGCCGCACGCGTCCTGAGCGCCGGTCACGCGCGGGCGCTGCTGGCCCTCTCGGACGCCGCGGCCCAGGACGCCCTCGCCACGCGCATCGTGGCGGAGGGCCTGTCGGTCCGCTCCGTCGAGGAGCTCGTCGCCGTGGCGACCCCGAGCCGTCGCCGCCCCGCCACGGCCCGTTCCCCGCACACCCTCCAGCCCGAGCTGGCCGACATCGCCGACGCGTTGACCGAGCGCCTCGACACACGCGTCAAGATCTCCATGGGCCGGACCAAAGGTCGCATCACGGTCGAGTTCGCCGGGCCGGAAGACCTGCAGCGCATCCTCGCCGCCCTCGGGGCTGCTCCCCCGGCCTGACCGGGTGTGAGCTGGGCGTCTGCACCGTGTGGACACCCGACGAGGTCGTGGGGACACGATCGCGCACGAGGCTGGGAGCTCAGCTCGGCAGCGGTGGGCGGGCGTCCGCCCGTTGGACCGCTGCCTGCAGCAGGTCGCGCAGGACGACGCCCAGGTCGAGCCCCTCGGCGGCGACGGCGAGCGGCACGAGGCTTGTCTCGGTCAGCCCCGGCGACACGTTCACCTCGAGGAACTGGGGCACCCCCGCCGCGTCCACGATGCAGTCGGTGCGGCTGAGGTCGGCGAGGCCGAGCGCACGATGTGCGGTCACCGCGACCTCGCGTGCGCGCACCAGAACCTCATCGTCGAGCCGCGCGGGCACATGGAACTCCGTGGCCCCGGCGGTGTAGCGCGCCGAGTAGTCGTAGCGCCCGCTCGCGGCGGTGATCTCGACGGGCGGCAGGGCCACCGGTCCGTCGCCGCGGTCGATGACGGTGACGGCGAGCTCGGTGCCCTGGACGTAGCGCTCGATCAACGCCGTCTCGCCGTAGCCGAAGCAGTTGACCAGGGCGGCGGGCAACTGCTCGGCCTCCGTCACCACTGCGACACCGAGGGCGGACCCGCCAGCCGCCGGTTTGACGACAAGAGGCAACGCGAGCGTCTGCACGAGCGCACGGAAGATGTGCGCGGCCCCGAGTTCACGGAAGGTGGCGTGCGGCAACGCGAGCCAGGGGCTCGTGGCCACTCCGGCGGCCTGGACGAGCGCCTTGGCGTCGGGCTTGTCGAACGCGAGCCGGCACGCCGAGGCCGTGGAGCCGGCGTAGGGCACCCGGACGAGGTCCAGGACACCCTGCAGGGCCCCGTCCTCCCCCGGCCCGCCGTGCAGGGCCACGAAGACCGCACTGGGCGGGTCCGCGACGAGCCGGGGCAGCAACTCGGCGTCCGGGTCCAGCACGGCGGCGTCGACACCGACGGAGCGCAATGCCTCCGCCACCCGCCGCCCGCTGCGCAACGAGACGTCCCGCTCGACGGACAGCCCGCCGGCGAGGACCAGGACGCGTTCGAGGTCGGTCACGGGTGGCTCCTCAGGTCAGCTCAGGTCAAGTCAGATCAGCTCAGGTCAGCTCAGGCGAGATCGGGCGCAGGAGCGTAGGACCGGGACCCGTCGGAGGGGTGCGGGCCCTCGTGGTAGGTCTTGCCGAAGGTCTCCCGCAGCTCCACCTCGTGCTGCAGGACGGCAGCGAGCCGGCGGACCCCCTCGGTGATCCGCTCGGGCGGTGGGAAGCAGTACGACAGGCGCATGTGGGAGCCACCGCTGCCGTCGGCGTAGAAGGCGATCCCCGGCACGTAGGCCACACGTGCACTCACCGCGCGGGCTTGCATGGCTTTCGCGTCGATACCGTCCGGCAACTGGACCCACACGAAGAACCCACCGTGCGGGTACGTCCACGAGACCCCGGACGGCATCTGCGCGGGGTCAGCGCGGCGATCATCGCGTCGCGACGCTCGCGGTACAGCTCGCGGAAGACCTTGACCTGCTCCTTCCACGGCTGGGTGGACAGGTACGTCGAGACGGCGAGCTGGTTGAAGGTGGGCGGACAGAGGATCTGTGCCTCGCTGGCGAGCACGAGCTTCTCGCGCACCCCGTGCGGAGCGACGGCCCAGCCGACCCGCATGCCGGGCGCGAACGTCTTCGAGAAGGACCCGAGGTAGATGACCCGTTCGGCATCCCGTGCCCGTAGTGCCCGGGCCGGCTCGGACTCGAAGCCGAGCAGCGCGTACGGGTCGTCCTCGACGATCAGCAGGTCGTACTCGGCGGCGATCTCGAGCACCTGTTCCCGGCGCTGCTCGCTCAGCGAGACGCCGGCCGGGTTCTGGTAGTTCGGGATCGTGTACAGGAACTTCACCCGCTGACCGGCCGCCCGGCAGGCCTCGAGCTCCTCCCGTAAGGCTTCGGGGATCAACCCGTCGGAGTCCATGGCGACATGGCGGACGACGGCCTCGGCCGAGGCGAACGAGCCCAGGGCGCCGACGTAGGACGGGGACTCGGCTAGGACGACGTCCCCCGGGTCCAGGAGCACGCGGGACACCAGGTCGAGCGCCTGCTGGCTGCCGACCGTCACGACCACGTCGTCGGCGGTCGCGGCGACGCCGACCAGCGACATGACCTCGCATATCTGCTCGCGGAGCGTGGGATCCCCCTGGCCCGAGCTGTAGTTCAACGCCACGGCTCCGCGGTCGAGGACCAGCTTTCCGAGCATCTCCCCCACGGCGTCCAACGGCAGCGCAGCGGTGTAGGGCGATCCCCCGGCGAGGCTCACCACCTCGGGGCGACTGGCGACAGCGAACAGCGCTCGGATCTCGGAGGCGGTCATACCGCGGGTCCGCGCTGCGTAGCGACCGACGTGGGGATCCAGCGAGGTACCCGACATAGCCGTACGGTAGCGACTCCCCCACGCCGGCGAGAAGGCGATTCCGGCGTCACTCCCTCGGCGCGTCGGCAGGTTCCTGACCTGCAGTAACGCTAGCGTGCCCACTCGTGAGCACACCGAACAGCACCGTGTCCCCACGGGCAGACGAGTCGATCGCGAGCGGCACCGCGCAGAACGTCCCCCTGTCCACAGGGGGCCTCACGGTCTCCGCACCGAACGGGCAGGCTGGCCACGGTGGGGTCACCATCGCGCCACCGGCTGCCGCTCCGTATGCGGCGGGGGATTCGGAGGACATCGTCGTGCAGACCTGGCTGCCCGTGGCCGAGGCAGCGGAACGCACGTCGGTGAGCGAGTCGGCGCTGCGGAAGTGGATCAAGGCGGGGGAGTTGGCGACCCGGGATGCACCGGGCCCGCGTGGGCTGCGCACCGAGGTCACGGTGGAGGCAGTCGTCGCGCGGGCCCGCCAAGCGGGCATCGACGCAAGCCCCCGGGCCGGCCTCGACCTGGCCGACGCCTTCGCGCGGCTGGAGAACTTGACCGGACAGCTCGTGGCCATGAGCGATCGGGCGGCACGCGCCGAGGTCGAGCGGGACCACGTCAAGCGCCGGGTGGACGACCTCAAGACCGAGAAGGCGAGTGCGATCGCTGACGAGCGCAGCCGTACCTCGGGGGAGCGGGCACGGGCGGATGAACTTGCCGCCCAGCTGGCGGCCGCCCGGGAAGCGCTCACCGCGGAGCGTGCCCGGGCCGACGCGATGCTCGTCAGCGTTCCGCGCCGCAAGCGCCACCTCTTCGACCGACCCGCCTCCGGCGTCCCCGGCGGTGCGACTCCCGCGGCTGGCAGCGAGCAGTAGTCGGGGGCCTTCGAGCCGTAAGGACACGGTGGCGACGCCGTCCCACACGGTGCGGACACCAGGGGATCGGCGAGGTGCACCGTGCGGTCATGGGGGTCCACGATGTGCGCACGAAAGAGTTCACCTCTTGGCCCCCATCGCGGATTAAGCTGCGCTCCGTGAGTCGTCGGATTGCGAACGTCACCCTCGACAACCTCGCCGACCTGCCGCTGCGCTGCCGACGGTGCGTTTTCTGGGAGCTCACCCCGGTCGCGCGGGCTCGCGCGGAGGACTCGGGGGACCCGGCCTTCGAGAAGGAGGCCTGGATCTCGGCCACCCTGCTGGACTGGGGCTCCTGCGGCAAAATCGTCTACGTCGACGGCGTGGCCGCTGGGTTCGTCCTGTTCGCACCGCCGGCGCACGTCCCACGAGGGGTGGCCTTCCCGACCAGCCCGGTCGGCCCGGACGCGGTGCTCCTGATGACCTCCTACATCCTCGAGGAGTTCCAGGGCCAGGGTCTCGGCCGCATGCTCGTCCAGAACCTGGCCAAGGACATGATGCGCAGGGGAGTCCGTGCTATCGAGGCCTTCGGTGACGTCCGAGGCGAGGCCGGCCACTGCGTGCTGCCGGCCGACCACCTGCTCGCCGTCGGGTTCAAGACCGTCCGTCCGCACCCGCGCTGGCCGCGCCTGCGTCTGGAACTGAAGAGCACGGTCACGTGGCGCGAGGACATGGAGGTCGCGTTGGAGCGGCTGCTGGGTTCCATGACCCCCGAGGGGCTGCTCCGCCCCGTGGGGAGCGGAAGCTCACCGGCCTGACGGCAGCAGCTAGAAACCTCAGCCGCGCAGCGACTCCGGGAGACGCCACTGGCCGGTCGGCGGGTCGAGATCCGGCGGTAGGAAGATCCGTTGCACGGCGGCGAGGATGCCCTCGGCCACGGTGGCCCGGAAGTCGCGGGACGCGAGCGCCCGGGCGTCGTGGGCGTTGGTGAGGTACCCGAGATCGAGCCGCACGGCAGGCATCCGGGTGCGGCGCAACATGTCCCAGCTCTTGGCGTGCGTCCGGCAGTCGACGAGGTCGGTGCGGGCGACGATCTCGCGGTGCACGAGCTCGGCGAACCGCTCGCCGACGACGGAACTCGTCCGGCCGGTGCCGAAGTAGTAGGTCGCGACGCCCTGCGCCCGGGGTGATGCGGCGCCGTCGGTGTGCAGCGACACGAGCAGGTCGGCGTCGGTCTCGTTGGCGGTCGCGGAGCGCTGGTCGTCGGTGGGGTTCTCACGGCGGTGATGGGTGAGGAACGCGTTGACGCCGACAGCGAGCAAGCGCCCCTCGATCTGCGACGCGAGGTCGTGCATGAGATCCCGCTCGGTCAACCCGTCGAATTGCCACCCGGGGTCCGAGCCACCGTGCCCGGGGTCCAGGACGACGGTCTTGCCGGCCAGGGACGGTCCGCGACTGCGGAGCTGCTCGGCCTCACGGAGCTCGTACGGCCGGCCGCCGACGACGGTGCGCTGCAGCCGGGTGAGCTCACGCAGCGTCAGAGGTCCGCAGGCGCCGTCGGCGGACAGGCCTCGGTTGCGCTGGAACTCGCGCAGCGCGAACTCGGTACGGGCGCCGAAGATGCCGTCGACCCGGCCGACGTCGAAGCCCATGTCGGCCATGCGGGACTGCAGTTCGAGCACGTCGTCGCCGACGAACGGGTGACTGATGCTGTGGTAGAGCAGGCGGTCGCCGAGGCTGCGGCGGGCCTCGTCCAGCGCCCGGGTGGTGTCGGGGCCCACGATGCCGTCCACCCGCAGGCCGCGGCTCTGCTGGAAGCTGCGTACCGCCTCATCGATGACGTCGTCGAACAGCTCGGCGTCGGGGGCGCTCACCTGGCCCGGCGCGAGCAGCAGGCCGAGGTCGGCGAGATGGGTGCGCAGTTGGCGCACGGCTGGACCACGGAAGCCTCGTCGGTACAGCTGCACGGGGGAGTGATCCTGCCTTGGCGTCGGGGGCTTGGCGTCGGGGGCGGGCGTCGGAGCGGGCGTGAGGATGATGCTGCCGCCCCAGCGTAAAGGTTCGGACATCCGGCCGCGGAACCGGGACGCCGATGAACCGCGCGCGGCGAGGTCGGCCGGGCACGCCGACGGCCGGGACCCAGCGGATCCCGGCCGTCGTCGCGGACCGATCAGATGTAGTCGGAGAGCTCGCGCAGGAGGCTCGCCTTGGGCTTCGCCCCGACGATGTTCTTGTCGACCTTGCCGCCGACGAAGACCGACATGGTCGGGATCGACATGATCCCGTACTCACGGGCGGTCTCGGGGTTCTCGTCGATGTTCAGCTTGACGATGCGGAGCTTGTCGCCGTGTTCGCGGGCGATCTCCTCGAGTACGGGCGCGACCATCTTGCAGGGGCCACACCACTCGGCCCAGAAGTCGACGAGCACGGGCTTGTCGCTCGCGAGCACCTCGGTGCTGAAGCTGTCGTCGTTGACGGGCACGGTGTTGCCCATGGCATTCCTTTCCATAACTGCTGGTGGGGGAGGGGAAGGTTGGTGGTGGTCGGCCTCAGGCCATCGACGGCTCGGCGGGCGTGACGGGCATGCGCTCGCT
>JAVEDQ010000408.1 GCA_030840885.1 Frankiaceae bacterium | reverse complement strand
CGAGTGCGCGTCCGGCGGGGTCAAAGGCGGCCGTCGCTCGACTGAAGGGGTCAGCGTCTCGCGAGGGCGGCAGTGACGCAGGTGCCACCCGTCCACCTAGGTCACATCGATCCAACACGAGCGGTGGGGACGGTTGCCCAATGTTCAGTCGAGAGCTGCGCGTGTGCGGTCGCGCCGGCCACATCACCTACTCTCCGGACGAGCCCCACCTCGCCGAGCGGCTGCGCGCCGATACCGGGCAGGGCGAGGCCTGGCGCTGCCTGCGGTGCGGCGACTGGGTCGTCGGCAGCCCGCGAGGCCGCGGGCCGGCCGACGAGGCGCCGGTGCCGGCACGCGGCAAGGCACTCCGGCAGCTGACGATCCTGCGGATCCTCGCCGTCGAGCGGGTGGTCCGCGCCCTCGTGCTGATCGCCGCCGCCTACGGCATCCACCGCTTCGCGAGCGCGCAACGTTCGCTGCAGGATTCCTTCGGTCGGCTGCTCCCGGCGGCACGACCGCTGGCGACCAGGCTCGGCCTGGACCTCGACCATTCCTCGATCCTGCGCGAGGCGGAGAAGGCGCTGCACGCCCGGCACGGGACCCTGACCCTGCTCGCCGTCGGCCTGCTGCTCTACGGGCTGCTCGAACTCGTCGAGGGTGTCGGCCTCTGGCTGGCCCGCCGGTGGGCGGAGTACCTGACGGTTGTTGCGACTGCCGCCTTCCTTCCACTGGAGATCCACGAAATGCTGAAGACGGTCACGGTGACGAAGGTCGGCGCCTTCGTGATCAACGTCCTCGCGGTCGTGTATCTCGTGCTCGCCAAGCGACTGTTCGGTGCTCGCGGAGGACGGAAGGCGTACGAACACGAGCTCGGCGGAGAGAGCCTGCTCGCGGTCGAGGAGGCGGCCGGAACTGGCGACGATGCGCCGAGCGGTCGTTCGGTTGGGATGACGGGCGCCGGCACCGACGAGGGCGAACGTCCGATGGCGCACCGCTGAGCGGCGCGGCGTCGACTCAAGGCCTCACCGACCCTCGCCGCGGCACGGTCTGGCCGTGTTCGCCGTTCTTGAACATGGCCGCACGAAAACGCCCGCTCGCGGGTGAGCGCGAACGGCACTTCTGTCCGCACGTCTGGTCCGTAGATCAGCGCCGGCACGCGGCGACTGCAGTGGGCGGCGCCGCTTGTCCGTCTCCGGTGACAGAGGACTTAGGTTCATACTCGCGTGCTCGAGTCGCCAGCCGGTGTCGAGGAGGACGGCGAGAGGCGAGGTGCTGACGACGAACTACCTGCTCTAGCGGCGACGGACCTGATCCTGCGGCGGGACGCCAGCCGAGGCAGCGCTCGCGGTGGTGTTCGGCCTGAGCTGGTGCCGGAGGAACGGGATGATCGCGTCCTCTACTGATTCTGCGTTGTCGGCGTGGGGCCAGTGCCCGGAGTCGTCGAGGACGATCACGTCGGCCCCGGGGAAGGTCTCGCGCTGGCGGTACGCGAGGTCGACGGGGAGGTAGGGGTCATGTGCTCCCCAGACGACGCATGCCGGCAGTTTCAGTGGCCGCAGCTTCGCGTGTAGCCGTCGGGACAACTCGGCAGGGTCGGGCGTGGCGCGGTAGAGCTTGAGCACCGCACGGCGGGTGGCGGGATCGAAGTTGGTCCACATGCGCTCGAAGAACAGGTCCGGTAGCCCGCGAGGGTTCCCGTGGCGCAGCAGCAGCTTGAATGCCGGCTTGTTCGCGGTGGCCATGAACGCCTCGCCGATCCCGCGCGTCCGCCACATCTTGGCCAGGTAGTGCCAGCGGTAGTTGAGCAGTATGCCGGTGTTGAGCAGGGTCACGCTGCCGACCCGGTCGGGATGATCCGCCGCCCAGGCCAACGCCCATGGTCCGCCGAAGTCGTGCAGCACCAGATGGGCTCGAGACACCTGCTGCTGGTTGAGGAGCTCCTGCAGGTGTCGCGCGTAGCCCTCCACGGTGTAGTCGAACGTGTCGGGCTTGGCGGCGCGCCCGTACCCCGGCATGTCCGGCGCAATCGCTCGACCGAATTCACCGACTGCGCCGACGAGAAACGCGAATTCTTCTCCAGACCCTGGGTTGCCGTGGACGAAGACGGCTGCCTCGCCGGTGGTGGCATCCCCGGCGGTCAGCAGCGGAGTCCGAACGCCCTGTACCGCGGACTCGGTCCGAACGGGTGCGGCGGCGGAAGTCACGGTGCGGCCCGGCCACTCAGCACCTGACGCAACTCCGAGTCTTCAGATCCCGGCAGCCTCGGCGACGGAACGGTTACCGGGGGGCCGGCACGGCGCCGGGCGCGCACCATCCGAGTCAGCATCGCCGGGCTCAGCACCAGCGCGGGCGACGACAGTCGGCCGCCAACCCGGCCGAACGCCTTGGCGACTTTCGGATCGACGACGGCAGCTGCGTACAACAGCCGTTCCAGCGCGTTGAAGGGCCTCCCCGAGGCGTAGTCGGAGATCATCAGGTAGTGCGGACCCAGCTGGTTGCGCACCTTCCGGCGGTAACGCACCAAGCCACGCTCGACGTCACCGCCACGCAGCAAGGGCCCCGCGGTTCCGTCCACCAGCCACTCAGCGGTCTGCAACGCCCAGCCGCAGCCGACGCCCCAGAGGTAGTCAGCCACAATCGCGGCATCCCCCGACAAGGCGACGCCGTGCCCGGCGGCCCGTTGGATATGACCGGGATAGTTGATCACGCCAAAGACGTCGGAAACGCGGCTCGCACCCTCCATGTGCGGCGCCTTCGGCAGTCCATCGAAGGAGGACAGCAGGCTGCCTTCGAGATCCTGCCGGAAGCCGTCGAGCTCCTCCTTAGGTCGGATGGCGACAAGCACCGTTCGGTCGTTGTCGTTACGGAAGGTGTAGTTGACGCCGACCCCGTCGAGCCAGATCTGCGAACTGGCCTTGGTCTGCAAGCGGACTCCCGTGTAGTGCGCGAAGTAGCCGAAGCGGCCGTTAGGCGACGACTTCCCAGGTAAGCCGCTTCTCTCGGCCACCACCGAGTCCCGCCCGTCCGCGCCGACCGTGAGCCGACCGACGAGTTCGTGGCGGCCACCGTTCACATCGGTAGCGACCAGGCCGATCACCTTCGATTCATTCCTCAGCACGTCGATGACCTTGTGTCCCAGCAGCAGGTCAACCCCAGGCGTGTCCGCGGCCATCGCCCGCAGCTTGGGGTCGAGCACGCTTCGCCGGATGTTGTACCCGTGCTCCGCATGCCCCGGCGCGATTGCCTCGTCGGTGATCCAGCCGTAGGGAGTCCAGAAGTCGAAGCCGTTCCGCAGTCCCCCGGCAGCCTCGATGTCGCGGTCGATGCCGAGCCGCTGCAACGTGGGGAGCGCCGATGGCTGGATGAAATGCGTGCAGGTGCGCTTGAATGTCGACGGCTCCCTATGCGCCTCGACCAGCGCGACCCGCAAGCCCTGCCGGCCGAACATCACGGCGGCTGCACAGCCCGCGATGCCGGCCCCGGCGATCACAACGTCGTAACCCTCAGCCATGGCAACTCCTCGTCCCGTCCTAGGCCTCGCGCACATCACGGCTCGACCTTTTCGCGGGCAGTCTGCAACGCGGCGCCATCGATCACAGGGCCTTCGACGAAAAACGCGAGACAACTTCGATCCGTGACCCTCCTGCACCACAGAGTCCTCACTACGCGTGTCCACGGCCTCGAGATGAACCGGTCAGATCGTGCCGAGGGCATTCGCGAAGCCGTTCAATTGTCGGCCCCGTGAGGTGGCTAGCGCACGGCCCCGTCGCAGGCCCACCGCAGCCGGTAACCCGACATCACGAGGACCGTCCTCGACGGCCGGGTCCTGGGATACGCGGAGTGCGCGAGAACGCCGGATACCGCGCGCGGCTGCGGCAGTCCAATTTCTCCTCGGTGGTAACCGACCACGCCGCGGGTCTGTTGGGCCGATGGTCGGGGGCTAAGGCTGTTCGGGATCTACGGCGAGTCCTCGACCTTGGCGAGGGTCAGACCGAGCGCGTGCAGCATCTCGCGGCCGAGGCCTGGCGAGTTCGCTTCGATGCTTCGCAGCGTCGTCGCCAGCATCCAGGCCGCTCCGAGCGCCGCCTCACGCAGATCGGCCGCCGACTGACCCGTCAGCAGTTCCCTCGCTCGCTCGACGGCTGCCGCGGTGCCATCGTCGTCGACGTAGAACAGTTCGGCGGCAGCGGCGAGGACGTCCTGGTGG
>JAVEDQ010000402.1 GCA_030840885.1 Frankiaceae bacterium | reverse complement strand
TGCTATGCGATGAGCATCTCCCTCAACGGCTACTTCGAAAGACCCGACCGGCACCATCGCCTTCTCCGAGCCGGATGAGGAGGTGCACCGCTTCACCAACCAGCAGACCCGCGAGACGGCGGCGTTCCTGTTCGGCCGCCAACTTCTATCAGGTCATGGAGGACTACTTCACGGCACCGGAACGGACCGACGGTGGCGACGTGGAGGCGGAGGCCCGCGAGTACGTCGCGACGCCGCGGATCGTGTTCTCCGACTCGCTGGAGTCGGTCGCGCCAGGGTGTTGGCTGGTGCGCCGCGCCGTGCATACGACGGTGGTCCGGCTGAAAGGGACACCGACGGCGAGTTCCGCTCGAGCGTCGTGCCAGCCTTCAGCGGAGGCGGCAAGCCGTACTTCCCGCCGAGCGCCGACCTACGGCTGCGTCTGGTCGAGGAGCGCGCGTTCCGCAGCGGCACGGTGTAGATCAGTAGCGATGACTATTGACGGTCACCACGACCGCGAAAGCCGGGGCGGGCTGCTGCCGAGACCGACCGACGTCGACAACGCGGGCGACGGGCTCTTTGGCGTCGCTACGCTCCGCGCTGCGCCAGTTGTCACTCCCGGGCGGCGATGAAGAAGGCGCCGGGCGCCTTCGCAGCCGCTGATCCGGGATGAGCTCGACCGTCCCGCGTATCACCCGAGCTGATCGACGGTCTTACTAGTTGCTGACGCCGTGCCCGGACCGCCGTCTTCCCGAGGCGCCAGTGCGTGGCTTCGCGATCCGAGCCCGAGGAGGTCGTCGTGCGGAAATTGATATCGCTCTTGATCGCGGTTCTGGTCGGCGGGGTCGTCGGCCTTGTCCTTACCGCGCTGCCGGCGACCGCCGCCACGAATACGATCGTGAGTTTCACGTTCGACGATGGGCAGGCGACCCAGTACCCCACCTCGAACGCCCTCGCCGCTCATGGAATGCGAGGGACGTACTACATCAACTCCGGCCTGGTCGGGTCGGACTCGTTCTACATGACCTGGCCGCAGATCCAACAGGTCGCAGCTGCCGGTCATGAGATCGGTGGGCATACCCTCACCCACACGGACCTGACGACTGCGTCCAGCAGCACCGCGCAGCGCGAGGTCTGTGACGACCGAACCAACCTCCAGAATCAAGGCTTCTCGCCGGTGGTCTCGTTCGCCTACCCGTACGCGGCCTCGAACTCCGCCGCGGAGCAGCTCGTGAAGTCCTGCGGCTACTCCAGCGCGCGGACCGTGGGTGACATCAACAGCACCACGGTCTGCACGGGCTGCCCGTACGCCGAGTCGATCCCGCCCGTCAATCCTTATCGGGTAAGGACTCCGGAGCCGTCGGGGTCCACCGTCACGTTGGCGGATTTGCAGCGCTACGTCACCAATGCGGAGACCCACGGCGGCGGCTGGGTGACCCTCGTCTTCCACGGCTTCTGCTCGACCGGCTGCTCCGGAGACAGCACCAACACGGCAATGTTCAACTCCTTCCTCGACTGGCTACAGCCGCGGAGCAGCCTCGGGACGCAGGTGAAAACCGTCGGGGACGTGATGAGCGGCGGCACCACTCCGCCGCCCCCGCCTCCTGCACCCGGCGCGCCGACAACGGCGATCTCCTGCAACGGCTCGACCTGCTCGACCGGCTGGTCTCGGGCGCCGGTATCGGTCGGACTACAGGCCAGCCCGGCCGGTAGCACCACCAAGTACACGACGGACGGCACTGACCCGAGAACGAGCTCGTCGGCGACGACCTACGCGAGCCCGTTCACGGTGTCGAGGACCACAACCTTGTGGTACTCGTCCAGCAATGCCGACGGCGTGGAGACACCCAAGTCGACGATCATCTCCATCGACTCGACAGGGCCGACCACGGCGATCTCCTGCAACGGCGGTGTCTGCAACAGCACGCCTTACAGCACTCCCGTCTCGGTGAGCCTGGTGGCGGCCGATGAGGTCGGCGGTTCAGGCGTCGCGTCGACGCGTTACACCGTCGACGGGTCGGACCCGACGACCAGCCCGACCGCCAGGCCCTACACCGCCGCCTTCCCGGTCAGCCAGACGACGACCTTGAGGGCCTTCTCCACCGACGTCGCCGGCAACGTCGAGCCAAGCAAGACACAGCTCGTCCAGGTCGCCGCCCAACCTGCGCCGAACGGCGCCCTCACGCTGACACCGACGGACGACTCATACACCGCGAAGGGCAACCCGACCGCCACGCACGGCTCGGAAACTTCGTTGAACGTCAACAGCGGTACTGAACGTCGGTCTTACTTGCAGTTCAATGTCGCCGGTATCCCGGCGGGCGCGACCGGTGTGACCGCGACGCTTAGGCTGTACTCCCAGTCTGGGGCGCCCAGCACGGTGAGCTTCCCGGTCAGTCAGGTCAGTACCGGCTGGACCGAGTCATTCTTGGTCTGGAACAACCAGCCGGCCCTGGGACGGACGCTCAGCACAAGGCCCGGCCTGACCAACGGTGCCTACAACGCCTTCGACTTGTCGAATCTAATCACCGGCGATGGCCCCGTCGCTGTTGCGATAACCAGTACCAACAGCACCCAGCGCTTCTTCTCGTCCAAGGAGGCCACAGCCGCCCAGCGCCCGCAACTCGTTCTCTCATGGACCAACCCCAACTAGCGCTCCCACAAAGCCGACGTCCTCGGTCGCACCTCTCTTGAGAAGTTGCCGAACCCCGCCTCCAGAGTGCTTCGACCGGGCGCAGGACTTCGGTTATCCCGACGGCGAGCGGACCCTCGGCGGCCTGCTGCCGACGATCGTCGACCGGGAGCACACCGCCAGAGCGCTCTACGACCGGGCAGGCGAGTGCCGTTGCAGCGCTACCTCGACGATCCCGAGGTCGAGGAGATTTGGATCAAGTAGCGACTGTCGGGCGTGTTGGCCGCCTCGAGGTCAGGGACCGCCATTTGCACTTGCCGCAGGGTGTCGGGGGCGCAGCCGCCAGGTGCCACCGCTACAGAACAGGGACGGGGAAGCGGCTCGGGCAGGGGCCGACGGGTGCCAAGTTCCGCGGGCAACTGTGCGGAAATCGGCCCTTCAGTTGTACTTTCAGCACCTCGACAGGCGGCGGGGAACGGGCTGGTGGGCATGCCGGAGTGGGCGCGCGAGAAGGGCCGGCCAGAGCAGCAATGGCGCCTGGAGGAACGGGTCGACTCCTTCCTGCTGACGCTGCCGGCTGGCCGCAAGGTGTTCGCCGGGGAGGACCTCGCCCGCCTGTCCGTGAAGCGCGGCTGGTTCCGGGCCGCGCTGCTCGTGGACGGGGGCAGCACCGCGCGGCTCGCCGGGCTGAAGAAGCGCGAGGCTCCCGGTCTGAGGGCCGCGCTCGAACACGCCCTCGCCCGTACCCGGGCCCGCCCGGCGGTCGAGGCGGCCGTCCAGTGGCAGCGGCAGGTGCAGGCCACGGGCCGGGACGCGCTCGACCAGGGCCGGTGGCTCTGCCGCGAGACCCGCGACCGGCTGCTGGCGGAATGCCCGGGGGAGGTGGTCCGCTCGGCGTTGGCGGCCGCTGCCGACCAGCTGCCGGACCTGCTGACCGCGCACGAGCTCGCAGCGGTGCGCTTCCTCGACGTCGACCTCGATCGGTGGATCGCCGACCGCAACGAGGAGATTGCCCAGGCCGAGAAGCGACGGCACGCGTCGTTCTTCGCCACCGTCGAGCGTCGCCCGCTGACCGACGAGCAGACGCGGGCGGTCGTCTGCTTCGACAACCGCGTGCAGGTCGTCGCCTCGGCCGGGTCCGGCAAGACCTCGGTCATGGTGGCGCGGGCCGCCTACGCCGTGCTGCGCGGCTTCGTTCCGCCGGACCGCATCCTGCTGCTGGCGTTCAACAAGGACGCGGCCGACGAGCTGAAGAAGCGCGTCGCCTCGCGGTTACAGGCGCTGGGTCTGCCCAGCGAGGGGCTGCGGGCGGAGACGTTCCACGCCTTCGGCCTGTCGGTCATCGGCCAGGCGACCGGGCGCAAACCGCGGCTAGCCCGATGGCTGGACCAGGACCGCGGCGTCGGCATGCTGCAGCGCATCGTCGACGAGCTGCGCGACCGGTCGCCGTCCTTCGCCTACCGCTGGGACCTGTTCCGCCTCGTCTACGCGCGCCCGGACACGGAGGACGACGAGGACGCCGAGCCGTCGGCGCACCCCGAGGACAAGCGTTACCCCACGGCCCGCGGTGACGTGGTCAAGAGCCGGGGCGAGCAGATGATTGCCGACTTCCTCTTCTACAACGGCGTCGACTACGAGTACGAGCACCCCTACTCGGTCGACGTCGCCGACCGGGAGCACTCGCAGTACCGGCCCGACTTCTTCTACCCGCAGGTCGAGGTCTGGCACGAGCACTGGGCTCTGGACGCGCACGACCGGCCGCCGCCGACTTACGTCGGCTACGCCGACGACATGCGGTGGAAGAAGCAGCTGCACGCCCGACACGGCACGACGCTGATCGAGACGACGTCGGCGCAGATCCACAGCGACAACGGGCTGGAGCAGCTGGCGCAAGGCCTCGTAGAGCACGGCATCGGCCTGGACTGGAACCCGGACCGTCCCGCGCCCAGCGTACGGACGTTCGAGCACGCGGAACTCGTCCGGCTGATGCGCAGCTTCATGACCCACGCGAAGTCCAACGCCCTGAGCCGGGCGGACCTCCTGGCCCGGATCGACGAGCGCACCCCTGCCGCCGCGCGCTACCGCAGTCATCTGTTCGTCGAGCTCTACCTGGAGATCGCCGAGGCGTGGGACGCCCAGCTCCGCGCGGAGGACAGCGTCGACTTCGACGACATGCTCGTCCGCGCCGCCGAGCACCTGGAAGCCGGGCGTGCCGACGGCGGGGCCGACCTGGTGATGGTTGACGAGTTCCAGGACGCGAGCCAGGCCCGGGCCCGCGTCACCCGGGCCCTGGTCGCCCGCCCCGGCCGCTTCCTGCTCGCGGTGGGCGACGACTGGCAGTCGATCAACCGCTTCGCCGGGGCGGACACCGCGGTGATGACCCGCTTCGTCGAGCGGTTCGGTCCGGGGCCGAGGCTCTACCTGCAGACCACGTTCCGCTGCCCGCAGACGCTCTGTGACACGGCCGGTTGGTTCGTGTCCCGCAACCCGGGCCAGCTGCGGAAGACGGTGCGCTCGGCCCAGCTGGAGCCGGGGCCGCCGGTCCGGCTCGTGAGGGTGTCGCGGGAGCAGGACCAGCAGCAGGCGCTGCTGACCGAGCTCGCCCGGATCGCGCGCCTGGTCGCCGGCGGCGCGGGGCACGCCGGTGGTGTCGCAACCGGCGCCCCCCGCAAGGTGACCGTGGACGTGCTGGGCCGCTACCGGCACGAGCGGCGCCACCTGCCCGAGGCGGTGTTCCCCGAGCTGGAGGTCCGATTCCGGACCGTGCACGGCAGCAAGGGGCTGGAGGCGGACTACGTCCTCATCCCGAGCGTGCACACCGGCGTCTACGGCTTCCCCAGCACCATCCAGGACGACCCCGTCCTCGACCTGGTCATGGCGGAGCCCGACCCGTTCACGCACGCCGAGGAACGGCGGCTGTTCTATGTCGCGCTGACTCGGGCGCGCCGCCAGGTGACGCTGTTCTCGGTGGCCGGCCGCGAGTCGCCGTTCGTACGCGAGCTTCTGGACGCGAAACGCCTCGAGGTCGACGGCGTGCCCGAACGTGCTCCCGCCCAGCGGTGCCCGCGATGCCGGCGGGGCCGACTCGTCGCCCGCGAAGGGCCGTACGGGCCGTTCTACGGATGCAGCAACTACCGGAGCTCCCCCAGCTGTCGCTACACGCGCAAGATCGCCGCCTGACGGCTACGCATCGTTCGCGCATGACGCGTGCTGGCTTGCTGCACATGGGTCCCAGTGACGAGATGAAGCGGTTGCGATCGCACGGAGCTGCTCACTCACCCGTCGCCGCCTCCCAAAGACTCGCCTGCAGCCCGTCGAGTCGCGCCACCTCGGCTGCACGTAGCTGCTCGATGCCCTCGGTCAACCGGGACTCCGAGCGCCCACTGAACGTTGCTCCGGCAACGTTAGGCCGAGGTACTACGGCGTTCCTAGTTTGCGGGTACCGACTCAGGCGCCCGTCCCCGGTATGGGATCGACGGAGACAGGCATGTCCAAATCGAGCGCGTCTGCGATGACGGCTAGGCAGGCGTCACGGCAATACTGCAGCGACG
>JAVEDQ010000383.1 GCA_030840885.1 Frankiaceae bacterium | reverse complement strand
CGGGCGACGTCCTGGTCTTCCTCTCCGGCGAGCGGGAGATCCGCGACGCCGCCGAAGCGCTCGCCGCCCGGCAGCGGCGTCCGGACGAGCTGGAGATCCTGCCGCTCTACGCGCGGCTGTCCAACGCCGAGCAGGCGAAGGTCTTCCAGCCCTCGAAGCGTCGACGCGTGGTTCTCTCCACCAACGTCGCCGAGACGTCGCTGACCGTCCCCGGTATCCGTTACGTCATCGACCCCGGCACCGCGCGCATCTCCCGCTACAGCGCCCGGACGAAGGTGCAGCGGCTCCCGATCGAGCGGATCTCGCAGGCATCGGCGAACCAGCGCAAGGGCCGCTGCGGCCGCGTCGCCGACGGCATCTGCATCCGCCTCTACTCCGAGGCCGATTTCCTCGGCCGCCCCGAGTTCTCCGAACCCGAGATCCTGCGGACCAGCCTCGCATCGGTCATCCTGCAGATGTCCGCACTCGGCCTCGGCGACATCGAGGCCTTCGGCTTCGTCGACCCGCCGGACCGCCGCAGCATCGCCGACGGTCTCGCCCTGCTCGCCGAACTCGGCGCCATGGACCCCGACGAGCCCGACCCGCACAAGCGGCTCACCCCGGTCGGGCGACAGCTCGCGCAGCTGCCGATCGACCCGCGCTATGCGCGGATGCTGGTCGAGGCGGACAAGCAGGGTTGCCTCGACGAGATGCTGGTGCTGGTCTCGGCCCTGTCGATCCAGGATCCACGCGAGCGCCCCATCGAGAAGCAGCAGGCCGCCGATGCGCAGCACGCCCGCTTCGCCGACCCGACCTCCGACTTCGCCGCCTACCTGAACCTCTGGCGCTACCTCGGCGACCAGCAGCGGGAGCTGTCGTCGAACCAGTTCCGGCGCCGGTGCAAGGAGGAGTTCCTGCACTACCTGCGGGTGCGGGAGTGGCAGGACCTGCACGGCCAGCTCCGCTCCATCACCCGCGACCAGGGGATGACGCCGAACAGCACCCCGGCGAACGCCACCAGCATCTCGACTGCCCTGCTGGCCGGCCTGCTCTCGCACATCGGGATGCGCGACCCCGACCGCAAGGACTACCTCGGCTCCCGCAGCACCCGGTTCGTCGTCTGGCCCGGCTCCGGGCTCGCGCGCAAGCAACCGCAGTGGGTCATGGCGGCCGAGCTCGTCGAGACCAGCCGCCTGTGGGGGCGCACGGTCGCGAAGATCGAGCCGCAGTGGGTCGAACCACTCGCCGGCCACCTCGTGAAGCGCACCTACAGCGAGCCGCACTGGGAGAAGAAGCGCGGCTCGGCCGTCGCGTTCGAGCGCGTGACGCTCTACGGCGTGCCGATCGTCGCGTCGCGCAAGGTCGCCTTCGGCCGGATCGACCCCGTCACCTCCCGCGACCTGTTCCTCCGGCACGCCCTGGTCGAGGGCGACTGGGTCACCTCCCACGCGTTCTTCCACGCCAACCGTGCGCTGATCGAGGACGCTGAGAGTCTCGAGGCCCGCGCCCGCCGCCGCGACCTCGTCGTCGACGACGAGACGCTGTACACGTTCTACGACGAGCGCATCCCGGCCGACGTCGTCTCCGCCCGCCACTTCGACAGCTGGTGGAAGCACGCGCGTCGCAACGACCCCGAGCTGCTGACGTTCACGCCCGAGATGCTCGTGCACGAGGGCGCCGACGGGCTGGCCGACGCCTACCCCTCGGTGTGGACGTCGGAGGACCTGAGCCTGCCGCTGGCCTATGCCTTCGAGCCCGGCGCCGAGCACGACGGGGTGACCGTCGAGGTGCCGCTCGCGGTGCTCAACCGGGTGCGTCCGGACGACTTCGACTGGAACGTGCCCGGCCGCCACGAGGAGCTCGTCGCCGCCCTCATCAAGACGTTGCCGAAGACGCTCCGGCGGCACTTCGTGCCCGCGCCGCAGTACGCCCGCGCCGTACTCGACCGCGTCACCCCGGGCCAGGAACCGCTGTTGACCGCTGTGCCGCGTGCGTTGCGCGCCATCACCGGCGTCGACGTCCCGCCTGAGGCGTGGCAGCTCGAGAAGCTGCCGACGCACCTGCGCCCGACCTTCCGGGTGCTCGGTGACGACGGCGGGGTCGTGGCGTCCGGCAAGGACCTCGCCGCGCTGCAGCAGCAGCTGCAACGCACCGCCCGGCAGGCCATCGCGAGCCGCGCCGGCTCGATCGAGAAGTCCGGGCTCACCGGCTGGCCGCAGCTGGCTGACGGGACGCTCCCCCGCACCTTCTCCGACGGCCCGGTGCAGGGCTACCCGGCGCTCGTCGACGAGGGGACGTCGGTGGCCGTCCGCGTCCTCGGGCGGGTGTCGGAGCAGGAGGTCGCGATGCGCGCCGGAACCCGCCGGCTGCTCCTGCTCACCCTGCCGAACCCGACGAAGCCGCTGCTCGGCGCCATGGGCAACCGCAGCAAGCTGGCGCTCGCGTTCAACCCGCACGGCTCGGTCGCCGCGCTGCTCGACGACTGCGCCGGTGCCGCGGTCGACGCGCTGGTCGCCAAGGCCGGGGGTCCCGCGT
>JAVEDQ010000359.1 GCA_030840885.1 Frankiaceae bacterium | reverse complement strand
TGATGCCAGGTCGCCATGTCGCCGATGACGTTGACGACCGGCGTTCCGGCGCGCCGGGCGTTGTGCAGGTTCGCGATGCCGTTCGCGAAGCCCGGGCCCAGATGCAGCAGGGTCATCGCGGGGCGGCCCGCGAGGCGGCCGAACCCGTCGGCCGCGCCGGTCACAACGCCCTCGAACAGACCCAGGACGGGCCGGATGCCGGGCTCGCCGTCCAATGCGGTGACCAGTGGCATCTCCGTCGTGCCGGGGTTGGCCAGGCACAGGTCGATGCCGGCGGCCGAGGCGGTGCGCAGCAGGCTCTCGGCGCCGTTCATGGGCAGCACGGGTCGGCAGTCATGGGCCCGTCCTACCCCGGTGAGCTGCTCGAACCGGGGGGCACCGAACCGACGATCTCAGAGCGAGCGCGTCAGGGCCTCGACGAGCTCGGGCCACGTGTCGACGCGGACGATCCCGTCGGGCAGGTCGCGGTGGACGGGAGCGTCGCTCGACCCGAGGCCGCCGGTGAACAGGTACCGACGGGAGACGTCGGGCAGCAGGTTCAGCACGCTGAGGCGGTCGTCGACGAAGTGGGTGACCCCGAGCTTCGTGCACACCGCAGCCTTGTCGGCGCGATGGCGGACGAAGTGCACCTGCGTCGGGGCGATGCCGGTCACGGCGGTGAACTCCTGGTGGGCGAGCCAGGCCTGGGTCCGCTCGGTGACCGACGGGCCCGCTTTGCTGACCAGGTGCACGCGGTAGGCGAACGGCCCGGACGCGAGCCGGGCCAGTGCCTCGAAGGCGCCCTCGACGGCCGGGGTGTCCATCGGATGGGCACCGAAGAAGCTCGTGTCCTCGTCGTCCGCAGAGCGTTGGATCAGCACCCCGCCGATGTCCACGCCGAGCACGGCCGGCCGCCGGCGCGGCGAGGGGTCGGCGACCATCGCCTGAACCTATGCGTGCCTGCGTTACAGCGCGGTCAGCACCATCACGCCGCCGAGCACGGCCGCGCCGACGATCTGCCAGGCGATGTAGTCACCGACGTGGCCACTGTGCAGTCCGCGGACGACGCGCAGTGGTGCGGCGAGCCGGGACTCCATCGACGTGCCGAGCCCGCGCACCGTCGCGGCCGCCATGGCGACAGCCAGCGCCGGGGCGCACATCCCGAGCAGCACCCGCTCGGTGCTCCATCCCTCGACGTGCACGGCGGCCACCGGGTGCGGTGGGACACCGTCGAGCACCGCGCCGGCGAAGCCCTCGCGGTCGATGAGGACGGCCCCGGCGTGGCCGGCCCACTCACGCAGCCCCGGCCACAACCCGACGACGAGGGCCGACGCGAGCAGCAGGACGGCGGGGACGAACATCGTGGTCGAGAGCCGCTCCCCGGGCGAGGGGCCGCCGGTCTCGCGGGCTTGGTCGGCCGGCTCGTCGAAGTTGCGGGAGCTCTGGTCCTCCGGGGCCGGGTGGCCGATGCCGAGGAACACCCGCGCATACATCCTCAGCACCGCCGAGCCCGTCAGCGCGCCGGTCGTGATGCCGACGACGGAGAGGGCGACCACGCCGGCAGCGGACCCCCCGGCCGCGTGCTCGGTGATGACCTTGCCGAGCCCGGTGCCGAACGGGGGCATGCCCGCCAGCGCGAGCCCGCCCAGCACCACCACGCCGCCGGTGACCTGCAGCTGCCGGGCTTTCCCGTGCAGTACGCGCTCGCTGATGGTCGCGTAGCGGTGCAGCAGGATGCCGATGAGGCAGAACAGCGAACCCTCGACACCGGCATGGCCGAAGGCGTCCACGGCGAGCCCGGCGAGCCCGTCCGGCTCGACGGCGCCGACCCCGACGAGGAACAGCCCGCCGTGCGCGACGGTCGCAAAGGCGAGCATGCGCTTGAGGTGGTGCTGCAGAACGCACATCAGGCCGCCGACCAGCGCGGTGACGACGCCGATCACGATGAGCGGCACGCGCACCGAATCGGGGCGGAGGCTGCCGGAGAAGACCGTCCAGTAGACGCGGGCGACGGCGACCGACGCGACGGCCAGCAGCGAGCAGGAGAGCATCACGCAGACCGGTGTCGGCGCGACCGCTTCGGCGTCGGCGGTCCAGAAGTGGAACGGCACCACCGCGGATTTCACCAGCAGGCCGCCGACGACGAGGACGAATGCGGCGACGACGAGCACGTCCGGTGGCTGCTCGGCCAGGGCCCGTCCGATGGGCGCGAGGCCCAACGCGTCGGTCCGGGCGTACAGCAGCGAGATGCCGGTGAGCACGAACACCCCGGCGACGGTGGTGGTCGCCCCGAAGGTGAGGGCGCCCTGCGACGGCTGGTCCTGCGAGGTCAGGTAGCCGGTCAGCGCGTACGCCGTCGTACTGGTGAGCTCGAAGAAGATGAACAGCGAGAACAGGTCGCCGGTCACGGAGAACCCGACGAGGCCGGCGAGCAGCAGCATCATCAGCGCGTGGAAGGCGGGGCTGGTGATCGTGAAGTGGCGCCACGAGTAGACGAACACCGTGAACATCAGGACGCACGACAACACCGCGACCGCCGCCCCGAGCGGGTCGGGTGCCAGCACGATGCCGACGCTGAACCCCCGCCCGGGCGGGCCGGTCGGCCGATAGTCGCCGAGCCACGTGATCACCCGGTCGCGGCCGGAGGAGTTGACCTGCACGAGCAGGACGACGGTCAGCACCGTCGTGGTGCCCGCACCGATCAGGGCGAGGACGTCGAGCAGGATGCGCGGCAGGAACTGCCCCACGGCCACCAGGGCACCGGCGACGAGCAGCGGGAGGACGATCGCGGCGACCGCGACGCTCACCTGAGCCGTCCTGACTGAACCGCCGACACGTCAGCCACCCAGCTCGGACAGCGCGTCCGGGTCGCGGGTGCCCGCGGTCTGGTGCACCTTCACGGCCAGGGCCAGCAGCAGCGACAGCACGGTCGCGCCGACGACGACATCGGTCAGGCACAGCGCCTGGACGATGGGGTCGACGACCGGTCGGTCGCTATCGATGTCGGCGAAGACGGGAGCGGTCGCGCCGCGTCGCCACCCGATGCCGAGCAGCAGGATGTAGGTGCCGGACTGGG
>JAVEDQ010000353.1 GCA_030840885.1 Frankiaceae bacterium | reverse complement strand
GCGGCGCGCTCCGCCGCGGGAGCGAACAGCAACCGGGTCAGGCGCAGCGTGTCGCCGAGAATGCTCGCTGCGGCCGGGACGAACCACCGTGCCCACCGCCAGTCCATCGAGTAGCGCTGCTGCATGGAGTGATGGGCCAGCAGGGCCGACCCCGCGGCCACAGCCGAGGTCCCGAGCCCGACGAACAGGTAGGACCAGTCCGTGGAGCTGACCAGCTCCATCCAGAGCGCGAGCAGCACCACCCACCAGACGAGGAAGCGGCGAAGGGCGTGCACGCTGGCACTGTGACGCGGCGTAGCGCCTGCCGACGACTCGACGCGCCGTAGTTGTTAGCTCAGCTGGTGTGGCGCGGCACGATGCCGTACTCGTGGATCTTGCGGTAGATCGTCGCGCGGGACATGCCGAGCGCCCGGGCGGCCTCGGCCTTGTTGTCCTTGCTCGCGAGCAGACCGCGGACGATCGCGTCGCGTTCGATGGCCTCGAGCTGACTCAGCTGACGCCGGCTGACTGTGAGGATCTCGGGCGGCACGTCGTCGATCCCGATGACGCCGTTGCGGCGGTGCTTCGCGACCTCGCGCAGGGTCTGCAGCACCTGGGCCACGTTGCCGGGCCAGCTGGCGCGGCCGAACAGCTGGCGGACCTCGGAGGAGCACGAGAGCTTCCCGCCATAGCCGAGGCGGTTCAGGAAGAACGACACCAGCAGGTGCACGTCCTCGAGGTGGTGGCGCAGCGGCGGAACCTCGACGGTGCGCGGGAACAGTTCCACCAGCTGGCTGAGCTCCGCCGACTTGGCGCCGGAGTCGAACGTGATCGCGACCCAGCCCGGCGCGTCCGTTGCCCCTGCCCCTGCCCCTGCCCCTGGCGCAGATCGGGTCTCCTGCAGCGCCGACGCCAGGGCGCGGAGGTGGACGCCGTCGAGCCGGTCGACGTGGCGCAGCAGCACGCTGGTGCCGGGATCGCGCAGCGGCTTGCGCAGCTCGTCGAGCCAGCGGCCGGTGGGGGTGTCGGCGAAGTCGAGGGCGGCGATCCGCGCCGACGGCCGTGCGCGCTGGTGGGCGGCGCGGAGCAACGCCCATTTGCCCGTGCCGGCCTCGCCCTCCAGGGCGAGCCATGCGCCGTCGGCGCAGACCGCGCGGGTCTCGTCGCAGACGCGTCGCCACAGCGGCCCTGCCCCCACCAGTCCGGGCAGCAGCATGCCGCCGGCCGAGCCGGGCGAACTGGGTTCGACCGACCTCGGTGAGTCGGTATCGAGGAGCTTGACCTGCGCGACCAGGCCGGCGAACAGGCGGTGGCTGCGCACCGGCTGCGTCCAGATGCGCGCCCGCTTGCCCGAGGGCAGGTCCGTCACCGACGTCGTGCGGGCCGTCGGGGAGCCGTCGGCGACCTGTCGCAGCAGCGCGTCCTGCTCGGAGGGGTCGAGCACCGCCCGGGCGAAATCGTTCATCATCACGACGTCGTTGTTGAGCGCGAACACGATGCCGGTGGAGCGGTGGCAGGCCCGGAGGTACTCCTGCAGCAGCTCGATCTCGCGCATGCTGGTGTCGGCCAGCAGCGCGTGGCGGATCTGCTCGGTGGTGGTCTTGGCGAGCGTGACGAGCAGTGGCCCCGCGTCCTTGCGCCAGCAGGTCAGGTCCAACGCGCCGACGGTCTTTCCCGTGAGGGGATGGGCGATCGGCACGCCGGCGCAGGCGAGGTCCTCGAGCCGTTCGGCGTAGTGCTCGGAGCCGAACACGTGCATGGGCCGCCCGCCTTCGAGTGCGGTCCCGATGCCGTTGGTGCCGACGAACTCCTCGGCGTAGCTGAACCCGGGCGCGAGGTGGACCCGGTCGAGGTGTCGCTCGAGGTCGGCGTCGGCGGTCAGCCGGGTCAGCACCATGCCCGTGGCGTCGGTCAGCACGACGCTGATGGGCTGGCCGTCGAGCTGCTCGGTGAGCGAGCGGAGCACCGGCTCGGCGCTCCGGGCCAGCGGGGTGCCGAGATCGGGGTCACGCATGTAGGGCAGCGCGATGCGGTCGGCGGCCACGTCGAAGTGCCGCGACCGCCACCACGAGGCGAGGATCGCGTCGCGCACCCCTCCCGGCTGCACCGGCTCGTCGGTCAGGAACTTCACGCGGTTCTCGGCGACGCCGTGCTCGGTCCGGCCTCCGGGCGCCCGGAGGTTCCTGCTCGTGCCGTGCCCACCCGTGCGGCCCAGCGGCATACCTGTCTCCCGTCCCCGGCAGACCCGCTCCGGCTGCCCTTCCGGAACCGTCGTGCCTGGTGTCGCGAGCATGGCTCTGGTGACGCTGCGCACGCAAGGGGGTCGAGGGGCAGACCTGTTCGCCGTTGACGACCGGAGCTACGGTGAGCCCGCCTGTGATCCAGGCAACAGCCGACGAATTGCACGTCACGGGAGGAATCCATGTCGGAAACGCAAGCCGGGACGTCGGCAGCACCGACCCCGACCGACGCGGAGACGTTCAACCCCTGGAGCATCGTCAACCTGGTGTTCTCGCACCTGGCGTCGCAGGGGCTGCATCCGATCCTGGGCGAGTCCGGGGACCCGGGAGCACCCGCGGCGGCGCTGTTGCGCGCGTTGGGCATCGAGCCCGCGGCCGAGGGCAACCGTCAGGTGATGCGCGAGGTGCGCTCCGACCTCGACCGGATCCGCGCAGCCGTACTGGGCGAGGCCCCGTCCTGACGCGGCCTATGGCTGCTGCTGGGCACTGACAGTCGGTAACGGCGCGGTTGTGACCGGCGTCTCATTCTGAGACCCCGGCCGTCTCCCGAGCGGCGTTGTATCGGCTCCAGCCGCCATCGCCGAGCACAGGAGTGTCGATGAGCCGACAGAGTGTGGCCAAGGCCCACGAGAAGATCCAGGAGCTGTCCTGGGAACCGCTTTACCACGAGCCCGTCTCCCAGTACGGCACGGACTACACGTTCGCGAAGGCCCAGAAGAAGGACCCGCTGAAGCAGGTCCTGCGGTCCTACTTCCCGATGCAGGAGGAGAAGGACCACCGCGTCTACGGCGCGCAGGACGGGGCCATCCGCGGGAACATGTTCCGTCAGGTGCAGGAGCGCTGGCTGGAGTGGCAGAAGCTGTTCCTGTCGATCATCCCGCTGCCAGAGATCTCGGCGGCCCGGGCGATGCCCCTGCTGTTCCGCAACGTGCCGAACCCGCAGCTGCACAACGGCCAGGCCATCCAGATGATCGACGAGGTCCGCCACTCGACGATCCAGCAGAACCTGAAGCGCCTGTACATGAACAACTACATCGACCCGGCGGGCTTCAACAGCTCGCTGCGGAACTTCCAGAACGACTACTGCGGCACCATCGGCCGGCAGTTCGCGGAAGGCTTCATCACCGGTGACGCCATCACCGCCGCGAGCATCTACCTGACGATCGTGGCCGAGACGGCGTTCACGAACACCCTGTTCGTGGCCATGCCGGCGGAGGCCGCGGCGAACGGTGACTACCTGCTGCCGACGGTCTTCCACTCGGTGCAGTCCGACGAGTCGCGCCACATCAGCAACGGCTACGCGACGCTGCTGATGGCGCTCGCCGACGAGGGCAACCACCAGCTGCTCGCCCGCGACCTGCGCTACGCCTGGTGGAACAACCACCGCGTCGTCGACGCCGCCATCGGCACCTTCATCGAGTACGGGACGAAGGACCGCCGGAAGGACCGCGAGAGCTACGCCGAGATGTGGCGGCGGTGGATCTACGACGACTACTACCGCAGCTACCTCGTCCCGCTCGAGAAGTACGGCCTGGAGATCCCGCACGACCTCATCGAGGAGTCCTGGAACCAGATCTGGAACAAGGGCTACGTCCACGAGGTCGCGCAGTTCTTCTGCACCGGGTGGCTCGCCAACTACTGGCGGATGGACCCGATGACGGACAAGGACTTCGAGTGGTTCGAGTACAAGTACCCGGGCTGGTACGACAAGTACGGCGCATGGTGGGAGAACTACAACCGCCTGTCGA
>JAVEDQ010000330.1 GCA_030840885.1 Frankiaceae bacterium | reverse complement strand
TTCTGAACATCTTCAGGACGTGAAGATACATTGGCACCGCCTGCTTCCGCCCCCGGCTCGAAGGACCCTGTGATGACCGCCCTCGCCCACTGGTCATTCCGGCACCGCCGGATCGTGCTCGGCCTCTGGCTCGCGCTGCTGATCGGGCTCGGGGCCCTTTCCGCCGGCGTCGGAACGTCCTACAAGGATGACTTCAAGCTCCCGGCCACCGAGTCGAAGCAGGCCCTCGACATCCTCCAGCGGGACTTCCCGGCCGCGAGCGGCCAATCCGGGCAGATCGTGCTGCACGCCCGGACCGGCACGCTGCGCGACCCGCAGCTACAGCAGCAGGCGTCCGCGCTGTTCAGCACGATCAGCCGGATCCCGCACGTCGTAGCGGTCCAGGGCTTCGACACGCCTCTCGGGTCGCGGCAGCTGACGCCGGACGGCACAACCGGCTACGCCACCGTCGCGTTCGACTCCTCCGAGGGTCAGGTGCCGCCCGAGCAGGTCAAGCCGATCCTCGCGGCCGTGTCCGCGGCGAGCACCCCGCAGCTGCAGACCGAGGCCGGTGGGCAGGTGTTCGCCGAGCAGCCGTCGCCGGGCAAGAGCGAGCTCATCGGTATCGCCGGTGCGGCCATCGTGCTGTTCATCGCCTTCGGGTCTCTGCTCGCCATGTCGCTGCCCCTGATCACTGCGATCGTCGCCCTCGGCGTCGGGATCTCGGCGATCGGCCTGCTGACCCACGTCCTGTCGATCGCGACCTTCGGCCCGACGCTCGCCGCGCTCATCGGCCTCGGCGTCGGTGTCGACTACGCCCTGTTCATCGTCACCCGGCACCGCAGCAACCTGCGGCAGGGCATGGAGGTCGAGGCCTCCGTGGTCAACGCGGTGGACACCGCCGGCCGGGCCGTCCTGTTCGCCGGGACCATCGTGTGCATCGCCCTGCTGGGGATGTTCGCGCTCGGCGTCAGCTTCCTCTACGGCGTCGCCGTCTCCGCGGCGCTGGTCGTCGCCTTCACGATGGTCGCCGCGCTGACCCTGCTGCCGGCGCTGCTCGGCTTCTACGGCGTGCGGGTGCTCTCGCGACGCACCCGGCGCAAGCTCGCCGTCAGCGGCCCGCTCACCGGTGGCGACCTCTCGCCCGGCTGGACGCGGTGGGGTCGCTTCGTGCAGCACCACCCGGTCGTGCTTGCGGCGCTGTCCGGCATCGTGATGCTGGCGCTCGCCGCACCCTTCCTCTCGATGCGCCTCGGTTCGTCCGACCAGGGCAACGACCAGACCGGGACCACCACGCGTTCGGCCTACGACCTGCTCGCCAAGGGCTTCGGACCCGGATTCAACGGGCCGTTCCTCGTCGTCGCCGAGCTGAAGGGGCCGGCCGACCTGCCCGCCCTGGGGCGCGTGCAGCAGCAGCTGGCCGCCACCCCCGGCGTCGCGTTCGTGAGCCCGCCGCAGCCGAGCCCGAACGGCAAGGCCGCGATCCTGCAGCTGATCCCGAAGGGCAGTCCGCAGGACGAGTCCACCTCGAAGCTGCTGAAGACCGTCCGGACCGAGGTGGTGCCGCAGGCGACGGCCGGCACCGACCTGCAGGTGCACGTCGGCGGGGTGACCGCGATCTTCGAGGACTTCGCGAGCGTGCTGTCGAGCAAGCTGCCGCTGTTCATCGGGGTCGTGGTCCTGCTCGCGTTCCTGCTGCTCGCCGCGGTGTTCCGCAGCGTGCTGGTGCCCCTGACCGCGTCGGTCATGAACCTGCTGGCGGCGGGCGCCGCCTTCGGTGTGGTGGTTGCCGTCTTCCAGTGGGGTTGGTTCGGAGACCTGGTCGGCATCGGGAAATCGGGTCCGATCGAGGCGTTCCTGCCCGTGATGATGTTCGCGATCCTGTTCGGCCTCTCGATGGATTACGAGGTCTTCCTCGTCAGCCGCATCCACGAGGAGTGGCTGGCACGCCGCGACAACCGGGAGGCCGTCACCATCGGGCAGGCCGAGACCGGCCAGGTCATCACCGCCGCGGCCGCGATCATGGTGCTGGTGTTCGGCAGCTTCGTGCTCGGCGGGCAGCGGATCATCAAGGAGTTCGGCATCGGACTGGCCGTAGCGGTCCTTCTCGACGCGCTCCTGGTCCGAACGGTCCTCGTTCCGTCGATCATGCATCTGCTCGGCCGCTCCAACTGGTGGATCCCGCGCTGGCTCGACAAGGTGCTCCCGCGCCTCCACGTCGAGGGCAGCGGCGGCACCACGCCGGAAGCAGTGGACCCGCCCGAGGCCAGCCGCGAGCGGCCGCTGGAGCCGACCGGGGCCTGAGCCCCGTCAGCTGTTCCTTCGGTCCGAACCGTCAACAGCAGCACGGGCCGGCGTCGTCCCGGGCCGATGGACGGTAACCGCGTTGTCCGTGATGGCGTCGGTGAGGTCGACGACGACCTCATCGTCGGAACGGGCGAGCAACGGCAGAACGACGTCGTCCAACTCGGCGGTCAGCAGCAAGCAGTCATCGACGACGTCGGCAGCGAGCAGGCGTGCGCCGGGTAGCAGCACGTCGGCCCCGATGCGCAATCGGGGCAGCAGGCGTGCTGCGCCCGGCCACCGTGTCCCGGTCCCGGTCACCAGAGCCGTCGGGAGCAGCACGAGTCCGCCGTCGGAGACCGAGGGGGTCAGCTCGATGTGGCCCCAGCTGGGCCGCGAGACGAGGCGGGCCAGCCCGACACCGTCGGCGAGGTGCAGCCGGGCGTAGGGCATGCCGTTGTCGAGCAGACCGTCCAGTCCGGCCTGT
>JAVEDQ010000301.1 GCA_030840885.1 Frankiaceae bacterium | reverse complement strand
AGGTCGTCGGCGCGGGTCTCGGCGTAGACGCCCTTGGCTTTGCCGAACGGGGTGCGCACCCCGTCCACGAAGACGACATCGGAAAGTCGTCGGGTGCTCGAGGTCGGCATCGGTGCTCCTCGCCGGCAGGCGGCCGGTCCGCAGGTTGTGGGGTACTTCCGCCCGACAGGGCGCCGGCATCAGCCGGACAGGTGGGAGCGTAGCCACCCGAGCTACTGGCGGGTAACCGAGTGGCTCACGTCACCTGCTCAGGTGATCGTCCCGGGTACCGGCGCGGGCGATGTAGATGAGGCAGCGGGTGCCTTCGGAGGTCTGGCGGGAGAGCCGGAGGCGCCCGCTGCATCAACGCGCCATGTCGGGCTATGAGACGGGGCTGTGAGACGGGGCTGTCAGACCGGGCTGTCCTGCAGCGCCAGGGCTTCGACCAGGACCGGCACCGTCAGCTCGATCTGCCAGCGCCGCGCCAGCCCCTCGGTGAGGAACGCCCGCACCGAGTCGGCGTCCGGCTCCGCGGGCGGGGCCCAGGCCAGCCTCCGGACCAGCGCCGGTTCCAGCAGGTTCTCGACCGGGACGCGGTACTGCTCCGACAGCGACGCGAGCCCGGCGCGGGCCCGGGCCAGCCGCTCCGCGGCCTCGGGGTCACGGTCGGCCCAGCGGTTCGGCGGGGGAAGCCCGACGCCAGGACCGGCCGCGCGGGGGAGCTCGTCCTCGGCCAGGGCGTTCGCCTCGGCGATCGCGAGCCACCACTGCTCCACGGTGCGCCGCATCCGGGGGCCGGAGTACACCGGCAGCTTGCTCAAGGCCGTCTGGTCGGCGGGCTGGGCGAGCGCGGCCTCGACGATCGCGCTGTCGGGCAGGATGCGGCCCGGCGCGATGTCGCGGCGCTGGGCGATCTTGTCGCGGGTCTGCCACAGCGAGCGGACCACGGCCAGCTGGCGGCGGTTGCGCACCTTGTGCATTCCGCTCGTCCGTCGCCACGGCTCGGCCGGCGGCGGCTTCGGCGGCGCATCCACGATCGCGGCGAACTCCTCGAGGGCCCATTCGAGCTTGCCCTGCGCACGCAGGTCGTCCTCCAGCGCGTCGCGCAGGTCGACGAGCAGCTCGACGTCGAGGGCGGCGTAGCGCAACCAGGGCTCAGGCAGGGGCCGCGTCGACCAGTCGACGGCCGAGTGCCCCTTCTCCAACCGGTAGCCGAGCAGCTTCTCGATGATGGTGCCGAGCCCGACGCGCTCATGGCCGGCGAGCCGGGCGGCGAGCTCGGTGTCGAACAGCCGGTCGGGTTCGAAGCCGCGTTCGGCGAGGCAGGGCAGGTCCTGGCTCGCCGCGTGCAGGACCCACTCGACGCCGGCGAGTGCTTGCGAGAGGCCGGAGAGGTCGGAGCACGCGGCCGGGTCCACGAGGAACGTGCCGGCACCCTCCCGGCGCAGCTGCACCAGGTAGGCGCGCTGGCCGTAGCGGTAACCCGACGCCCGCTCGGCGTCCACGGCCACGGGCCCGGTGCCGGCGGCCAGGGCACGGATCGCCTCGTCGAGCGGGTGGTCGGCATCGATGACCGGGGGCAGTCCGTCGCGAGGGGCGAGCAGGAGCTCCGGCTCGGGAACGTCCGGGGCGGCGTCAACGGCCGGCTCGTCCGGGCTCTCCGGGTCGTCGGGGCCGAGGGCTTCGCCGGGGTCAGCGGGGTCGCCGGGGTCAGCGGGGTCGACGGGTTCAACCGCCCCGTCCACCGTGGACGACGCCTCAGCGGGAACTGCTGCAGCGCGCACGGCGTCCTCGGCCGTGAGGAATTGCAGCGCCGCCGGCGCAGTGGGCCGCCGCTCGACCGGAGAACGGTCCGCGCCGGACTCTCCGGAGGTCACGAAGCGTGACGATACGACGAATTGCCCGACGCCGGAGCCTGCCGCGCCGCGGCGGGTGTTGTCTCACCTCGCCGGCGAAGCCTGGGGCGTGCCGTCAGCGGATGACGCCGGCGCGCATGGCCAGAGCGACCATCTCGGCGCGGTCGCCGGTTCCGAGCTTGCGGGCGATACGGGCCAGGTGGCTCTTCACGGTCAGCGCGGACAGCCCGAGCAGGTCGCCGATCTCCTTGTTCGACTTGCCGTCGGCGACCAGGCGGAGCACCTCGATCTCGCGGCCGGAGAGCTCGGAGGCGAGCCCGTCGCTGGTTCCGGTGTTGCGCAACCCGCTGGCCAGCAGGGGGGCGACGCTGGGGTCGGCGTACACCCCGCCGGACAGCACGCGGCGCACGCCGTCGGCGACGACGACCGGTGAGGCGTTCTTCAGCAGGTAGCCGTGGGCACCGGCCACGAAGGCGGCGCGCACCGAGTACGGGTCGTCGGCGGCAGACAGGACAACGAGCCGCGGCCAGCCCTGCGAACGCAGGTAGGCGAGCAGGTCGAGACCGTTACCGTCCGGCAGCCCGAGGTCGAGCACGGCGAGATCCATCGGGCCACTGCGGGCCCGTGCCTGGGCCTCGGCGATCGAGGCGGCCTCGACGACCTCCATCGCGCCCATGGCCTTCAGTCGCGAGACCATGGACTCGCGCATGAAGGGGTGGTCGTCGACCACGAGCGCCCGGAAGCCGGGGCCCGGCTGGGTCGGGACCGTCGAGCGGGCGTCCATCGTCCCGTGCCCTCGAAGCGGGTGCTGGGTGGGGATGCTCACGCCGTCCTCCTCCAAATGCGTCTGTGCCTGGTCCGGCGGTGCGCCGGCATGGATGACAGCGGCACGTCGGTTGCATCGGCGGACGCCGGACCGACCTGTAGCAGCAGTCCGATGCGTACCTCCGGCGCAGCCCGAACTGCTCCGAACAGGTGTGTCCGCTACTCCGAACGGATGCAGGGACGTCAGGCCGAACGGCCGTGTGCCGACACTGATCTCAAGCTGACTGACCGCAGGGCTGACCGACCGAGCCAGCGCAGCTCGACGTTCCCTGGGAGGCAGCAGCATGCGCAGGCGACAGCCGCGAGCGATCCGTGTGGTCGCGGCCGGCTCCGTCGTGCTCAGCGGCGCGGCAGCCTGGCTGGCTCCCGGCACGTCGAGGGTCGCGCTGTTCGTCGCGGCCATCGGTGCCGCGGGCCTGGTCGTCGGCGAGCTGCTGGCCGTGACCCTGCCCGTCGCCCAGGGCAGACAGTGGCGCTTCTCGGGTTCCGAGGTCGCGCTCGCCGCCGCCGTCCTGCACCTTCCGGGGGGCAGCCTGTGGGCCGCTGCCCTGGTGGCCGGGCTCGTCGTCCTGGCCATGGCCCGTCACGAGGGACGATCGGGCCGGACCGTCGAGTTCGGGGTCGCCTCCTTCGTCGCCGCGGCAGGTGTGGCCGGGGCGCTGCGCGGACAGCTCATCGAGCTGGGTTCGTCCCGGCTCAGCGCGGCCGTTGTTGCGGTGCTCGGCGCCGCCATCGCGCGGCACGTGCTCGCGGCCGTCGCCGTCGCACTCACGTCCCGGCGTCCGGTCCTCCCGCTCGTCCGGCGGCGCCTGTTCGCCTCGGTCGTGTACGCCCTCGGCAACGGGGCGATCGGTCTGTTGGCGGCCGAACTCGCCGTCAGCGAACCGATCGGCCTCGTCGGCCTGCTCGTCCCGGCCGTGCTGCTGTCCTCGAGCTACGAGCAGCAGGTCCGGCGGGCGGCGCAGGCAGGCCTGTACGCCGAGCTCGCCCGGGCGCAGGAGCGGGCCGGAACCCGCTCGGTCGACGGTTCCGCCGAGATCGTGCTGACCGTCGCCGCCCGGATGCTCGGGGGAGCCGACGTGGAGATGCTCCTGCGCGGACCCGACGGCATCGTGCAGTACCTCGGCGACGAGAGCGGGTTGCGGTCGCGCCGTCGGACCGACCCGACGGCCTTCGACGCGCCGTGGGTGCTCCGTCTGCTCGCCGCCGGCGGGGTGCGGCTGTCCCGCGAAGCCGGCCGGCCGGAGTGCGGCGCCTGCATCGGCCGGACCTCGCCTCCGACAGCCTTCCTGCTCGCGCGCCGGGGCAGCGGTGCCCCGGCCTTCACCCGGCGCGAGGCGGCGTTGGTGCGGGCCCTGGCCGCACAGGTCGAACCGTGGCTGGTCTCGGCGGTACAGGTCTCAGCAATACCGAGCGACCCCGGCGCCGCGGACCCCGAGGGGTTCGAGGAGCTCGCCGGTATCCGC
>JAVEDQ010000250.1 GCA_030840885.1 Frankiaceae bacterium | reverse complement strand
TCGTCCCACCAGGGGATGTGTCCGCAGTGTTCGAGGATGGAATGTCGAACATCCGGTAGTGCGGCCCTGGCACGCCGTGCCTGTCTGCGCGGGAGGAGTCGGTCACGTTGGCCCCACGCGATCATCGTCGGCACGCCCTGCAGATCGGGCAGCGGATCGAGCGGTCCGTAGCCATCGAGGACTGCGGGGAGTCCGGGCGAGGCTGCACCGCGCTCCAGGATGTCGAGGAACTCCTCACGAGGTACACGCCAGGGGCTTGCGAACAGCTGACAACCGAACACGGTCCGGGTGACCACGCCACCCGCGAGCCACGCGGGCAGCTCGCTGAGTTTCCGCCCCAAGGCCTCGGTGAGCCGCAGGGAGACGACGGTGAAGCGACGTTCTCGTGCGGTCCAGAAGCCGGTCGGCGACAGCGCGCAGATCGAGCGGGCTCTTCCGAGCCGAGCCAGCTCGAAGGCCACCTGACCGCCGAGCGAATTGCCGGTGAGATGGGCCTGCTGGATCCCCAGACTGTCCAGGAGCACGGCCACAGCTTCGGCAAAGGCGGCCGCCGTAGCCGCTCGCGCGAGCGGTGGCGTGTCGCCGAAGCCTGGAAGGTCGACGGCGATGACGTCGAAGCGGGTGGCGAGGCGATGTCGCAAGACGCCCCAGTAGTGGCTGGTGCAGCCGGTTCCGGGCAGGAGCACCAGCGGCTCGCCCGAGCCGCCTCGCTGGTACGCCATCGAGCCTGGAGCCTGCGCCGACTGAGACTCTGCTCGGTGAGACTCCGTCATCGGGGTTCGTCAGCCAGGAGGACCTGCGGGTTCACCTCTGTCACCGCGGCATCTTCCCCCGGGTCGTCGCCTTGCGCGACCACGCCCGAGTATTGGGTGGCTCAGCTCGATCAGACCGGCGGCACCGTCGGCAGCGCGTCCCGGCCGTACAGGACCTTCGACCACACGACGTTCAGCGCGGCGGCGACCGGCCGCGGGTCCGCCGAGGGCGTACGGCCGAGTGTGTCCGCGAGGTAGCCCTCGGTCATCAGCACCAGGGCGTGACACACCTCGCGGGAGAGCAGGTGGGGGAACCGCCCGGCCGCGTACTGCTCCTCGCAGCGCCGCGCGACGGCGTCGATGAAGTGCTGCACGACGCCCCACCGGAAGATCTCCTCGACCACCGGCTGCGTCGCCTGCGCGTCGGCCAGGGCCTTGAGCACGGGGCCGTGCCGCACGTAGACCTCGACGATGCCCTCGGTGCTGCGTCGCGAGGCGTCCTCGTCCCCGGGACCGGTCAGCCAGATCTCCGACACGGCGAGGAACTCGCCCTCTATGCGGGCCGCGACCGAGCGCAGCAACGCCGGCAGGTCGGTGAAGTAGACGTAGAACGACGACCGCCCGAGGCCGGTGCGCGACATGACGTCGGCGACCGTGAGGTCGGCGTAGGAACCCTCGCGGAGCAGCGATTCGGCGGCGTCGACGATCTCGCGCTCGGCGTCCTCGGGCCGGCGACGATGCCGGACGGGGGGCGGGAGGGTCATAGGCCGATTATCGCCACGCTCAGGCGTAGTCGGGAGTTTCGCGGGCCGCGAGCAGCCGGCGCAGTGACTCGACCCGTTCTTGGGACAGCACGCCCTCGCGCATGCCGTCGTCGAGCGCGCAGTCGGGTGCCGTCTCCGCGTGGCTGCAGTCCCGAGGGCAGTCGGCGGTCACGGCCGCAAGGTCCGGGAAGGCGGCGAGCACGCGCTGCGGGCTGACCATCCCGAGGCCGAACGACCGGATGCCCGGGGTGTCGATCACCCACGAGCCGGCGCTGGCACCGGGAATGGCGAGCGCGATGGCGGAGCTGCTGGTGTGCCGCCCTCGCCCGGTCACGTCGTTGACGACGCCGATCGCCCGGTGCGCATCCGGGACGAGCCGGTTCACCAGCGTCGACTTGCCCACGCCGCTGTGGCCGAAGAAGACACTGATGCGGCCGTCGATCTGCTCCTGGAGCGCGCCGAGATCGCCGTCCGGTTCCGTGGTGAGCATGGGCAGTCCGAACGGCTTGTAGAGCTTCTCGATCGCCTCGGACGTGGCCAGGTCCCGCTTGGTCAGGCAGAGCACCGGCGTCAGCCCGCCGTCGTAGGCGGCCACGAGGCAGCGGTCGATCAGACCGAGGCGCGGCGGTGGGTCAGCAAGCGCGACGACCACGACGAGCTGCTCGGCGTTCGCGACGACCGGGCGCTCGATCGGGTCGGTGTCGTCCGGGGTGCGGCGCAGCAGCGTGCGACGTTCGGCGACGCTGACGATCCGGGCGAGCGTGTCGGTCCGCCCCGACGCGTCCCCGGCCAGCTGCACCTGGTCGCCCACGACGACCGGCGTCCGGCGGACGTCCCCGCCCCGGATTGCCGTCACCTCCGGCCCGTCGATCACGTGGCAGGTGAAGCGACCGCGATCGACCGCGACGACAAGCGCATCGGCCGCGTCCGTGTAGTCGGGGCGCAGCCGGCTCCGACGGCGCGTGCTGCGGCTCGGGCGGCTGCGGACGTCGTCCTCGTCCAACTCGCGGGGCATGTCAGCCCGACGCGCCGGCCGGGGCGGTCCCGGAGACCAGCGCAGCCCAGCGGTGCGGGAAGTCCGGCACCGTCTTGCCTGTGGTGGCGACGTCGAGAACCGAGACGCCCGGGACCACCAGGCCGACGACGGCGTAGGCCATGGCCAGCCGGTGGTCGGCGCGCGGGTCGAGGACCGCACCCTGCAGCGGCGCGGGCTGGATGGCGAGGCCGTCGTCGGTCACCTCGATCCGGGCACCGAGGCGGCCGAACTCCTCGGCCAGCGCGGCGAGGCGGTCGGTCTCCTGGAGGCGCAGGTGCGCGACTCCACGCAGGCGGGACGGCCCGGACGCGAGCACGGCCAGCGCGCACAGCGTCGGCGTCGCCTCGCCGTATTCGTGCAGGTCGAGATCGACGCCCGCCAACCGAGCAGGACCGGTGACGACCAGCCGACCTCCGCCGGTCTCGCAACGGCAGCCGAAGGCCTCGAGCAGCTCCGGCAGCAACCGTCCGGGCTGCTCGGTGACGCCGGGCCAGCCCTCCAGGGTCACCTGGCCACCGGTCGCCGCCGCCGCGGCGAGGAACGCGGAGGCGCTCGACAGGTCGGGCTCGATCGCCCGGTCAACACCGGAGAGCGGACCCGGCTCGACGCGCCACACGTCGGGTGCGGTGTCGTCGACGACCGCGCCGTGCTCGCGGAGCATGCCCACGGTCATGCGCAGGTGCGGGGCCGACGGGACGGGTGGACCCTCGTGCCGCACCACGACACCGCGCTCGAAGCGCGGCGCGGCGAGCAGCAGGCCCGAGACCAGTTGCGACGACGAGCTGGCGTCGAGCGTCACCTCGCCGCCGCGCAGACCAGCGGCGGCGGTGAGGGTGAACGGCATCGCCCCTCGGCCGGCGTCGTCGATGTCGGCACCGAGCGCGTTGAGGGCACGCAGCAGCGGCCCGAGCGGGCGCTCCCGCATCCGGACGTCTCCGTCGAAGTGCACGGGACTCTTCGTGAGTACGGCGGCCGCGGGAGGCAGGAAGCGAGCCACCGTCCCGGCGTTGCCGCAGTCGACCTGCCGACCGCCGTCGACGGGGAACCCGTCGGCTCGCCCCTCGACGATCCAGCTGGGCCCTTGCGCGTCCGGGCCAGGGCTCTCGGCCAC
>JAVEDQ010000205.1 GCA_030840885.1 Frankiaceae bacterium | reverse complement strand
AGTCCGGCGCGGGCTGCCGGGGTGCCGGGAGGTGCACCTCGGGGCGGCCCTCGATGTGCAGCTCGGGCAGTCGACGTCCGAGCCAGGCCGGCATCCACCAGTTCGCCGGGCCGAGCAGGTGCATGACGGCCGGGACCAGCAGCATGCGCACGACCGTCGCGTCGATGAAGATCGCCGATGCCATCCCGACGCCGATCACCTTGAGCACGATGTCGGGGCTGGGGATGAAGGCCGCGAAGACGGCCACCATGATCGCTGCAGCGGCGGTGATCACTCGACCGGTGCCGGCCAGGCCTTCGAGAATGGCCTTCGAGTTGTGGCCCGTCCTCAGCCAGGACTCCCGCATCCGGCTGACGAGGAACACCTCGTAGTCCATGGACAGCCCGAACAGGACGGCGAACATCAGCACCGGCACGAACGCCGGCAGGGGTGTCGTGTGGTCGATCCCGACAAGGTGACCTGCCCATCCTCCCTGCAGTACGAGGGCGACCACTCCGTAGGCGGCGCCGACCGAGAGCAGGTTCATGACGGCTGCCTTGAGCGCCACCGCGACGCTGCGGAAGGAGATCAGCAGCAGCAGCATGGACAAGATGACCACTCCGCCGATGAGCAAGGGGATGCGCTTCTCGATGTTGGCTGTGGAATCGATCGAGGTGGCGGTGACTCCGCCGACGTGGACGGTCATCGCGCCGTCGCTCGTCACGGATGGCAGGGTGCGATCGCGGATGGTGTGTACGAGCAGCTCCGTCGCAGGGTCTTGTGGGCCGGTGGTCGGTACGACGGTGAAGACGGCCGCGGAGCCGTCGGCGCTGATGGCCGCTGGGCTCACCAGAGCGACGCCGCTGGTGGCTTTCAGCGCTCGCGTCACGCTCTTCAGCGCGGCTGGGCCACCCGCCTGCGGAAGGTCGGCGACCATCAACAACGGTCCGTTGGAGCCGGGCCCGAAGGCTCGAGACTGCAGGTCGTACGCCTGCCGGGTCGACGTACCGACCCGGTCGTTGCCGGCATCTGGGAAGCCGAAGCGTACGCCGAGGAAGGGCGAGGCGAGGGCGAGCAGGACAGCGACACCCAGCAACGCCGCGACGATGCGGTGCCGCTGGACGACCTTGCTCCAGGCGAGCCATCCGCGCGAGGGCTCCACATGTCCGCCTGTTGACACGGCCGCGGCGGTTCGACGGGGCAGTGGAAGCCTGAGCCGGTCGATGTGGCGGCCGACAAATCCGAGCAGCGCGGGGAAGAGTGTGACGCTGGCCAGCATCACCACCAGCACGGCCAGGATCGTCACCAGCGCTGCGCCGCGCATGAACGACAGTCCCATGGCGAACAGGCCCAGCATGCTGATCACCACGGTGCTCCCCGCGACGAGGACAGCGCGACCGGCGGTGTCGAGGGTCGCGACCGTCGCGGCCCGCTCGTCGAGCCCGACAGCGCGCCACTCGCGAAACCGCGTGACCATGAGCAGCGCGTAGTCGATCCCGATGCCGATGCCCATCATCGTGGCCAAGGAGGTGGACCAGTCCGGTGCATCCACGACGGAGATCAGGACAGTGGTCAGCGCCGAGCTGACGAGCAGGCCGGCTACCGCCACCACGATCGGCAGCCCGGCGGCTACGACGGAGCCGAACGTCAGCAGAAGAATGACCGCGGCCGCGGCAATACCCAAGCCCTCGGACCCGATCGGGCCCTGCTCGGCTTGCTCGATTGTCTGACCACCCAGCGAGACGTGCACGTGGCTGTCGGACGCAGTCTCTGCTATGTCCAGCATCTCCTGCGAGTCGCCCACCGGCATGTCAGGAGGGTTGACGACGTCGAGGTGCGCGTGGGCGATCAGGATGCGTCCGTCCGGGGATATGTCGCCGGCTGTGGCGTAGGGGTCGTCGATGCCCGCGACGTGCGGCACCTTGGCAAGCTGGGCGAGCAGAGTGTGGACATCTGCACGGACGGACGGACTGGTCACCGGACGATCGGCCCGCACGGCCACGTCGACTGTGTCGCCGGCCTGTCCCGGGAACTCGCTCTGGAGAACCGTCTGAGCAGCGCTGGAGTCGGAGCCGGGTGCTGAGTAGTCAGCCTTGAAGTCGCCGCCGAAGACACCGGCCAGCACGAAGGCCAAGCCTAGCCCGGCCAGCCACGCCACGACCGTGGACAGCCGGTGCCGGTACGTGAAACCGGCCAATCGGCCGAGGGGACCGGGTCGAAGGGTGGGGGTCGCCTGTCGGCTCGGCGTACCCGCGGCCGTCGTCGCAGTCATGGGGGTGTCCTTGTACGTGAGAGGTAGGGGCTGTCAGCCTGAAAGGTTATGAGGATTAACCAACACGACGAGACGTTACTTGTCAAGTGGCGTAACGTGTGTAATGCTCAGTAACGATTCGATAAATCAGCGGGTGGCACCGAGGAGGAATGGATGGTCGCTGAGGGAGTGGCGCTGTCCCGCCGAGAGCGCTCCCGGATGGCTACCGTCGACGAGATCAAGGCGACCGCCTTGGACCTGATGCGCGAGCAGGGCACAACGGATGTCCGCTTCACCGACATCGCTCGCGTGATGGGCATGACACCTCCTGCGCTGTACCGGTACTTCGCCGACCGCGACGAGCTCCTGACCGAGCTGATCTCCGACGGCTACCGATCCCTCGGCGCGTTCGTGGCAGAGCGCCGCGAGCAGGCGTCCGACCATGACATCGCTGCTCGCTGGATGGCGGCTGCCGGGGCGTACCGAGACTGGGCGCGGAACGAACCCCAACAGTTCGCTCTGCTCTTCGGCCAGCCGGTGCCCGGATATGCGGCACCCGACGAGGGGCCGACGACCGAAGCCGCCA
>JAVEDQ010000202.1 GCA_030840885.1 Frankiaceae bacterium | reverse complement strand
GTGGAGCAGACTCGAACCGACCCTCGTGGGCGAGGACGGGACGCCGGTCGCCGGCCAACTCGGGATGCCGCTCCTCGAGCTTCTGCCGGGCGTCGACCGTGCGCCGGAGCGACGCCACGTACTCCCGATTGCCGTTGTAGGTGCCGCGCCAGGTCTGCGGCATCTGCTCCGGCGGCGGGGGCAGCCGACGCACCGCGCCGGCCGCCCCAGCAAGCCCGAAAGTCGACGGGACCTTGACCGTGGACGCGCCGCAGGACGGGCAGGCCGGCAGCGCGTCGTGGAACGACTGCACGACCTCGAAGCGGTGCCCGTCCGTGCAGCGCAGGTCGTAGATCGCCATCGGTGCTGCTACCAGAGCTCGAGCGAGCGGGTGAAGATGCCGGCCGCGTCGTCCTCGGTGACGTCCTTCGGTGCGGTGGCGAGCAGCCGCTGCTGCTTCATCGTGCCCTCGACCAGGTCGGAGACGTCGCCCTCGTCGTAGCCGACACCACCGATCCCGTTGGGGATGCCGATGTCGCGCATCAGGTCCATCAACGCCGCCGGCAGCCGGTCCTCGGGCTTGTGCTCGCTGCCGAGATTCGGCGCGAGCAGTTCGGCGACGTAGAGGTGGCGCTCCGGGTTGGCCTCGAAGGTGAAGCGGAACGCTTCCGGCGCCGTGAGCGAGACCGACATGCCGTGCGGCACCATCGGCTCGTCCGCGGGATACCCGTCGGGGTGGAAGTCCTTGACCTGGCCGGCGATCGGGTAGGCGTTCGCGTGCGGGATGTGCACGCCGGCGTTGCCGAAGCCCATGCCGGCGAAGGTCGCCGCCATCGCCATGTTCATCCGGGCCTCGCGGTTGTCGCCTTCCTTGACAGAGGTGCGGAACGACTTCGACAGCAGCCGCAGCGACTTCTCCGACCACATGTCGGCGATCGGGTTCGCACCGCAGTACGGCACCCGCTGCTCCGGCTGCTTGCGCTCGTAGTCGGTGTAGGACTTGGCGGTGTAGCTCTCGAGGGCGTGGCAGAGGATGTCCATCCCGGCGGCGGCGGTGACGCCGGCCGGCTGCGTCATCGTCAGCAGCGGGTCGACGACGGCCATCGTCGGACGCAGCCGCGCGTGGCTGATGCCTGTCTTGACGCGCAGGCTCAGCACGTCGAGGACGCAGATGGTGGTGCTCTCGGCGCCGGTGCCGGTGGTGGTCGGCACGGCGACCAGCGGGTTCAACGGCTTCGACGGGTTCTGCCCGCCGCCGACAGGGGCGTTGATGTAGTCCATCAACTCGCCGTCGTTCGTGGTCATCAGGTTGATGGCCTTCGCCGTGTCGATACTGGAGCCGCCACCGACCGCGACGAACGCGTCCCACGGCCCGTTCTCGCGCGCCCAGTCGACGGCCGCCTGCAGGCTCACGTCGGTCGGCTCGACGTGGACGCCGTCGAAGATGTGCGCTTCGACGTCGTACTTCTTCATCTGCTCGGCGACCTTCTGCGGCGTCCCGGTGGCGGCGATCCGCTCGTCGGTGACGATGAGCACCCGCTTGGAGCCGTAGTTGTTGTGGAGGTCGAAGCCGATCTCGTCGGCCGCGCCCGGGCCGAACTTCAGGTTCGGTGCGCCGTAGGTGAACACTTCTTCGTTAGTCACAGATACCTCTGTCATTGCCATGGCCTTGGCCGGGTGGGGCTGAGCTCACGTGTAGCTGCTCTCCGGAGCCTTACGCAAGCCCTGCATCTGCTGGGAGTCGTGCCCGAACACCACGGTGGCATTCGACTTCTCGGCGACACTGCGCACCTTCTCCACCGAGGCGTAGAACGCGGCCATGTCGTTGACGATCGCGGCGGCGACGGCCGGTGGGCCGTAGGAGTCGCCCATGTACACCGCGTCGGACGTGAAGATCATGCTGCCGGACTCGGGCAGGTCCACCTTCATCGACATCTGACCGGGCGTGTGACCCGGCGTCTCGAGCAGGGTGATCCCCGGCAGGATCTCGTAGTCGCCCGAGACCGTCTCGAACTCGACGTTCTCGTAGTCGGTCTTCAGGTGCGCGCCGGTGAACAAGCCGTCGAAGCCGAACGCGAATTCCTTCTCCTTCTCGTGGCAGATCATCCTCGGGCCCTGACCGGCCAGCATGTTGACGTTGCCGGCGTGGTCGAAGTGCAGGTGCGACAACACGGCGTAGTCGATGCTGCCGAGTTCGACGCCGAGCTGCTTCAGCCGCGAGTCGAGGTACTGCTCCTCGGACACGTTGTCGTAGGGGAAGAAGTCCTGCAGGCCGGTCGGCTCCCAGCGCTGCTCCCAGTCCCGCGGGCAGCTCGTGTCCCAGAGCAGCCGGCCCTCCGGCGTCTCCACGAGGACCGTGTAGGTCGAGGCGTCGTACCACTCGATCGGATGGTCCTTCTCCTGGCGCGGGCGGATGTTGCGTCCCGGTTTGAGCAGCAGCCACGTGATGTCGCAGTGCATGGCCCCGTTGTCCAGGATGTGCAGCTTCGAGGGCGCCAAGGCCGCCTCCTCGATCGGGGGGCGGCCGGACGGCGCCCGCTCGCTCAGCCTCGTCCCGGGGTCGAGGACACGTCAAGACACCCCACCCGGACCCGGCGGACCGGACATCCCGGCCGAGGCGCTCGGCGGTTCAGCGGCCCTTCCGGGATGCCGATGGTCCGGGTGCAGCCCGAGTACCCCTCGGACTGCCGACAGGCGACCCAGGGTTCGGGAGGTAGCGGTGCGGCTCGAAGGCACACTCGATGCGTTCGGACTGCCGGACATCCTGCAGCTGCTCGCCTTCACCCGGAAGAGCGGCGCCCTACGGCTGTCCGCTCCGCCGGCCGCGGGGGTGGTCCGCGTCCGCGAGGGCGCGATCTGTGCCGCGTCGTCCGACACCTCACGGCAGGTGCTCGCCCGCCGGATCATCGGCGCCGGGCTGGTCGACGACGACGCCTTGCGCCGTGCCGTCGACTCCGTGCGGCCCGACCACGGCGTCGTCGCCGGTCTGCTCGAAGCCGGTGCGGTCGACGAGCAGGCACTGTTGCCGCTCGCCGCCGAGCAGGCGACCGACGCCGTCGGTGAGCTGCTGCGCTGGACCGGGGGAGAGTTCTCCTTCGTCGTCGACGATGCCGACCCCGACCCGCTGCCATTGCAGCTGGCGGTGGACGAGGTCGTCGCCGAGGGACAGCGGCGGCGCAGCGTCTGGGACGAACTCGTCGCGGTCATCCCGTCCACCGAAGTCGCTCTCACGCTCGCCGTCGCCCCGGCCGAGGACCCGCGCTGCTCCCGCGAGGAGTGGGGGCTGCTCGCCCTGGTCGACGGCTCCCGCACGGTCACCGAGATCGTCGCTCTGCTCGGCCGGTCCGAGTTCGCCGTCGTGCGCTCACTCGCCGCGCTCGTCACGCGTGGCCTGCTGGTCGTACCTGGCGCCGCCGGGCCGGGTGGTGGCTTCGTCGAGCTCTCGCGTCGTCAGGCGCTGCTCGGGACGCTCGAAGGTGGTTCGCCGCACGCGGCCGAGCCGCTTCCGTCCGCCGCGGCGATACCCACCCAGCCAGCCCCACACGCCGAGCCCGCAGGTGCCAGCGCCGCCCCGCTGACCCCGACCGTCACCGCGTCGGCCGGGCCAGCGACTGGTCCGTCGACTGGGTCAGCGACTGGTCCCGTCGTCACCGTCTCCGCAGCTCACACCTCCGGCTCGAGTGCCCTCGCGCCCGATGCGCAGCCGCTTCCGCTTCCCGCGCCCGAGCCGCAGCCCGAGACCCGTCCGACGCTGACCCTCGCCGGAGGTGCCCAGGACGCACCGGTGCGTCGCAGCCTCCTTCTCCAGCTCCCGACCGGTAGCGCTGGCTGAGGACGGTCGGGGCCCGGTTCCGCGCCCCGCCGGCCCCTCCGGGAGATTGAGAAACCGCCCCAACCTGCCGAAAGCGAGAGTGTGAAGCAGCTCGGCGACATCCTGATCGAGAGCGGTCTGGTCAGCGTCGAACAGCTCACCAACGCGATCGACGAGCAGCAGAAGCTCGGACGCAGCCTCGGCCGCGTGCTCGTCGACCTGAACATGGTCACCGAGTCGCAGCTCGTCGCCGCACTCGCACAGCAGATCGGCCTCGCGTTCGTCGACCTCTCCGAGTACCCGGTCGACGGCAGCGCGGTCGCGAGCATCTCGTCGGCCGTGGCCAAGCGCCACGCCGCGCTGCCGATCGGCTACGAGGACGGCCGCCTGCTCGTGGCGATGGCCGACCCGGCGAACGTGTTCGCCGTCGACGACATCCGGTCGATCACCGGCAAGGAGGTCCGGCCGGTCGTCGCGACCAAGGCCGACCTGCTCGCGGCGATCGACCGCTATCACCGCAGCGACGGCTACATGGACGAGCTGACGACGTCCATCGACGTCGCCGAGGAGGACGAGAACGACCTCGGCAAGGTCAGGGAGATCGTCGACGACGCGCCGATCGTCAAGTTCGTCAATCTGCTCATCAGCCAGGCCATCACCGACCGTGCCTCCGACATCCACATCGAACCGGCCGAGCGTGACCTCCGCGTCCGCTTCCGCATCGATGGCGTGCTGCACGAGATGATGCACTCGCCCAAGTCGATCCAGGCCGGCGTCATCTCCCGCCTGAAGATCATGAGTGAGATGGACATCGCCGAGCGGCGCATCCCGCAGGACGGGCGGCTCTCCGTGCAGACGAACGGCCGCAAGGTCGACCTGCGCGTGGCCACCCTGCCGACGGTGTGGGGCGAGAAGATCGTCATGCGCATCCTGGACAACTCGACGGCGATGCTGAAGCTCTCCGACCTCGGGTTCGCCGATGCGAACTACACCCGGTGGGAGGAGTCGTTCACCAAGCCCTACGGCATGCTCCTGGTCACCGGTCCGACCGGGTCGGGCAAGTCGACGACGCTGTATTCGACGCTGAACATCGTGAACAAGCCCGAGGTCAACGTGATCACGGTCGAGGACCCGGTGGAGTACCGGTTGCCGGGCATCAACCAGGTCCAGGCCAACCCGAAGGCGGGTCTCACCTTCGCCAGGGCCCTGCGGTCGATCCTGCGTTCGGACCCGGACATCGTGCTGCTCGGTGAGATCCGCGACCACGAGACGGCGCAGATCGCCATCGAGGCCGCGCTGACCGGCCACCTCGTGCTCTCGACCCTGCACACCAACGACGCCCCGAGTGCGGTGAACCGCCTCATCGAAATGGGCATCGAGCCCTTCCTCGTCGGATCGGCGCTGGACTGCGTGCTCGCGCAGCGGCTCGCCCGCCGGCTGTGCAGCAAGTGCAAGGAGCCTTACGAGCCCACCCGCGACTCACTGCGCGCCTCCCGCTGGCCGTGGCCCGAGGACGAGGACCTGCCGAAGCTGTACCGCCCGGTGGGCTGCTCGGCCTGCTCGAAGACCGGCTACAAGGGCCGGCTCGCGCTGCACGAGGTCATGGCGGTCAGCGAGGAGATCGAACGGCTGGCGGTGGAGCGGGCGTCGGCGGATGCCGTCCGCGTCGTCGCCAAGGAACAGGGCATGGTGACCCTGCGGGACGACGGCCTCGCGAAGGTGCTGCAGGGCGTCACCTCGATCGAGGAGATCCTGCGCGTCGTCGTCTGAGACAGGCTTCGTTACCCGCTACAGCCCCGGCGTACATGCTCCGGCGCCGAGCTGGGCCAGCCCCCGCCGGTCGCCGGACTGGTAGCTCGTGACGCCGAACTCGGTCTCGGAGTACATGAGCTGGCGTCGATCGGGCACGTGGGCCAACCCGAGGAGGTGCCCGAGCTCGTGCTCCACGACAGCGCGGGCGGCGGCGGTGCCCTGGCTCCGGGCCAGCTGGGTGATCTCCGGGCCGTCGAGGGTGACACTGCCGGTCACGTAGCCGGTGATACCGGGCTCGCCGGGCGGGGTGACGGTGACCCGGGACGCTCCGCCGAGGCCGAGAACGCGCCCGGCCAGCTCCGGCGTCTCCTTCGGGTCGGACCAGGCGATCAGCACCGGAGCCCACCGCCGGCCGTAGCGCTGCGGCTGGTACGCCTCGCGCTTCGCGGTCGGCACCTCGTTGCTGTTCCCCTCCTGCACCAGCTTGAGGCCGGACGCCTGCTGGACCGCGCTGAGGGCCTCCTGCACGAGTCGGTCGCCCGAGGTCGGCATGCCGGGGGCGGTGCGGGTGACGACGGTGATCGGTCGGCAGGGGTCCCAGGTCACGGGACCACCCGTCACGGTGGTGTTCTCGAAGGCGTATCCGCCTCTGCCGGGCGGGAACGCGACGACGGGCAGCAGGCGATCCGGGGAGGACCCGACTCCTGCGGGCGGGAGGCCGGGGCGCGTCGAGGACGGCTCGTCCGGCACCGGGGAGAATGACTCGACCGGCCCGTCGATACCGGCCGGGCGGGACGAGCCGCTCAAGGAACGGGCGCCGACCAGCACCGCTCCGACCACGACGATGATGACGGCGAGCACGAGCAGCAGCCGTCCCGTGCCGGGCCCGGCCGGAGCCGCGGGGCCGCCGAAGCCGCTCGACGCAGGGGGACGCCTCGAGAGCCCGCCGCGGGGTGGCTCCGGCCCGCCGAGCGGTGCGCCGGAGCGATAGGCCTCGGACAGCTGCCGGAACTGCTTGTCGAGCGAGCGCCGCCGCCGCGTCGGCCCGAAGGTCAGGGCGTCGAACAAGCGGTTCATTTCCGCCTCCGCCTCGGGTCTCCGGCGTTGTCGACGACATTCGCGTACGTCAGAAAGAGGGTTGCCCGACGCACATCACGCATGATGCCAGGCTGAAACCGGGTGACCCGCACCTCTCGGAGGAAAGGTGTGCAAAGGCCCGCCGGGGTAGGGCTCGGGCATGTCTCGCAACGTCGCGATCGTCGACGCGCCGGTCGCGACCGTGTTCGCCGTGCTCAGCGACGCCCGGCGCTATCCGGACTGGGTGGTCGGCGCCTCCCGATTGCGCACGGTGGACGCCGATTTCCCGGCACCCGGCAGCGCATTCGGGCACAAGCTCGGTTTGTTCTGGCCGTTGCAGTTCAACGACGAGACCAAGGTCGTGCGCAATCAGCCGGGCCGCCGCCTCACGTTGCGCGCGGAGATCGGCGTGTTCGGCGCGGCCACGGTCGACCTGCAGCTCGAGGAGTTCGACGAGGACCGCACCCGCGTCGTGCTCGAGGAGACGCCCGCGATGGGTCCGGTGCGCTGGTTTCACAACCCCGTGCAGGACGCAGCCTTCTGGGTGCGCAACTGGATCAGTCTCGCCTGCCTGCGCTCGATCGCCGAGGGCCGCGCCGGCCCGCCCAAGCCCCCGACGGGAGAACCCGAATGAGCACCCACCGCTCCGACCGAGGACCTGCAGGTGACGTCGACGCGATCGTCATCGGCTCCGGTCCGAATGGTCTGACCGCCGCGAACGTCCTCGCCGACGCCGGCTGGTCGGTGCTGGTCCTCGAGGCGCAGGACGCACCCGGCGGGGCGGTGCGGAGCGCGGAACTCGTCGAACCGGGCTTCACCAGCGACATGTTCAGCGCGTTCTATCCGCTCGGCGTGGTCAGCCCGGTGCTCAACTCGCTGAACCTCCCCGACCACGGCCTGCAGTGGGCGTACTCGCCCTCGGTCGTCGCCAACCCCGACCGGGACGGCCGGTGCGCCTACGTCAGCCTCGACATCGACGAGACCGCCGCGTCGCTGGACTCCTACGCCCCCGGTGACGGCGACGCCTGGCGCCGCCTGGTCGCGCTGTTCCACCAGGTGCAGGAGCCGCTGATCGATGCGCTGCTGGGCCCGTTCCCCCCGATCGGAGCAGGAGCGAAGATCGCAGGACGGCTCGGCCCGAGCGACCTGCTGCGCTTCGCGCGCTTCGCCGTGCTGCCGGTGCGGCGCATGGCGGAGGAGGAGTTCGCCGGGAAGGGCGGGGGGTTGCTGCTCGGCGGCAACGCGCTGCACAGCGACCTCGGCCCGGAGAGCCCCATCAGCGGCTTCATGGGCTGGCTGCTGTGCATGCTCGGCCAGAGCGTCGGCTTCCCCGCGCCGGTCGGCGGGGCCGGCTCGCTGACCGCGGCGCTCGTGCGGCGGCTCGAGTCCCGCGGCGGGACCGTCGCCTGCAACAGCCCCGTCGCGGAAATCCTCATCGGCGACGACCGGGCCCGCGGGGTCCGCCTCGCCTCCGGTGGGGAGGTGCTCGCGCGGCGTGCCGTCATCGCCGACGTCGCCGCACCGTCGCTGTATCTGAAGATGCTCGACCGCGAGCACGTTCCCGGGCGGGTGCTCCACGACATCAAGCGCTTCGAGTTCGACAACGGCACCTTCAAGATCGACTGGACCCTCGACGGCTCGATTCCGTGGACCGCCGAGGCCGCCGGCGGGGCCGGCACCGTGCACCTCGCCCG
>JAVEDQ010000195.1 GCA_030840885.1 Frankiaceae bacterium | reverse complement strand
GTGGCCGAGGGCGTCGGATCCGCTGCGATGGAGGTCTCCAGCCATGCCCTGGCGCTGCGCCGGGTCGACGGCTGCCGGTTCGCCGGTGCCGCCTTCACCAACCTCAGCCAGGACCACCTCGACTTCCACGCCGACATGGACGACTACTTCGAGGCCAAGGCCCTGCTGTTCACGCCGGAGCGGGCAGCGGTGGCGGTCGTCGACGTCGACGACCCGGCCGGTCGGCGCCTGCTCGCCCGACGGGCCGACGCGGTGCCGGTCTCGAGCACCGGCGATCCCGGCCTGCCCGGGGCCTACTGGGCGGACGCCGTCGTCAGCGAGCCCGGCCGCTCGCGCTTCGTCCTCCGTGGCCCCCACGGCACCGCGGTCGACGTCGAAGTGCCCATGCCGGGTCGCTTCAACGTCGCGAACACCGTCGTCGCCCTGGCGCTGCTCGCGGCCACCGGCGTCGACGTCGAGTCCGCCGCACGCGGAATCGCCCGACTGCCCGGGGTGCCGGGGCGCATGGAGAAGGTCGAGGCGGGCCAGCCCTTCCTGGCGGTCGTCGACTACGCGCACACCCCGGCCGCCGTCGAGACGCTGCTGGCCAGCGTCCGCTCCGTGACGGCCGGCCGCGTGATCGTGGTGCTCGGCTGCGGGGGCGACCGCGATCGCGCGAAGCGTCCCCTCATGGGGGCGGCCGCCGTTTCGGGCGCCGATGTGGCCGTACTCACCAGCGACAATCCCCGTTCGGAGGATCCGCAGACCATCCTCGACGCCATGGTCCGTGGAACCGACGCCGTCGCCACCGCTGAACGGGCCCAGCTCATCGTCGAGCTCGACCGCCGGACGGCGATCGCCGCTGCCGTCGCCGAGGCCCGGAGTGGCGACGCCGTGGTCGTCGCGGGCAAGGGCCACGAGACAGGGCAGACGATCGGCGACGTCACCACCCCCTTCGACGACCGTGCCGTGCTCCGGGAAGCACTGCTGGCCGCCGAATCCGGTGCCGCGTGAAGCCGATGAGCCTGGCTGAGGTGGCCGCTGCTGCCGGTGGCCGGTTGGCGGGGTCCGCCGACCCGGCGGCGACCGCACAGTCGCTGACGATCGACTCCCGCACCGCCTCGGCCGGCACCCTGTTCGCCGCCTTGCCGGGGGAGCACGTCGACGGGCACGACTACGCCGCCGCGGCCACCGCTGCCGGTGCGGTGGCCGTGCTCGCGGCCCGCGAGCTCGACGTGCCATGCGTCGTGGTCGACGACGTGCAGGACGCGATGGCGGCCCTCGCGGCCGAGGCCCTGCGCCGGCTGCCCGAGGTCCGGGTCGTCGCCCTGACCGGCTCGGCCGGAAAGACCAGCACCAAGGACCTGCTCGCTGGGCTGCTCGGCACGCTCGGCCCCACCGTCGCGCCGCCGGGCTCGTTCAACAACGACCTCGGGGTGCCGCTGACGGTGCTCAGCTGCGATGCGGCGACGCGCTACCTGGTTCTCGAGATGGGCGCGCGGGGACTGGGCCACATCGCCCGGCTGTGCCGCATCGCGCCCCCCTCGGTCGGGCTGGTGCTGAACGTCGGCAGCGCGCATCTCGGCGAGTTCGGCACCCGCGAGGTGACGGCGCAGGCCAAGGGTGAGCTCGCCGAGGCCACGCGCGACGTCGCCGTGCTCAACGCCGACGACCCGCTCGTGGCGGCGATGGCCTCGCGCACGAGCGCCACGGTCCGGACCTTCGGCGAGAACCTGGCCGCCGACGTTCGGGCCGACGACATCGACCTCGACGAGCAGGGCCGCCCGGTGTTCACCCTGTCCACCGGCGGGGCAGGCGCCGACGGCGAGTCCGCCCCCGTCGCGCTGCGGACCTTCGGCGAGCACCAGGTACCCAACGCCCTCGCGGCCGCAGCCGCCGCCCTCGCCTGCGGTCTGGACCTCCCCGCCGTCGCAGCAGGGCTGTCGGCGGCCGAGTCCCGCAGCCGCTGGCGGATGGAGGTCACCCGCCGCGCCGACGGTCTGACCGTCATCAACGACGCCTACAACGCCAACCCGGAGTCGATGCGCGCGGCACTGAAGGCCCTCGTGGCCATGGCCGCCGGCCGGCGCAGTTGGGCGGTGCTCGGGCAGATGGCCGAGCTCGGCCCGGACGCGCCGACCGAGCACGAGAACCTCGGGCGGCTCGCCGTCCGGCTCGGTGTCGATCGCCTCGTCGTCGTGGGTGACGAGGCGGGCCGGCTCCACGCGGGGGCGGTGCTCGAGGGCTCCTGGTCCGGGGAGTCGGTCCACGTCGCTGACCTCGAGGCCGCCGTCGCCCTGCTCGCCGACGAGGTGGGCGCCGATGACGTCGTGCTCGTCAAGGGCAGCCGAGTGGCGGGCCTGGAGCGGGTCGCCGCCGCGCTGCTCGACCTACCGACGGAATCATCAGCGCCGATGACGGCGACGCCAGCGACAGGAGCGACCACCGAGTGAAGAGCATCCTCATCGCTGCTCTGGTGGCGCTCGCGGTGTCGCTCGTCGCGACTCCGGCGGTCATCCGGCTGTTCCGGCGCCAGGGATACGGCCAGGAGATCCGCGAGGACGGGCCGCAGACCCACCAGACCAAGCGCGGCACCCCGACCATGGGTGGCGTCGTCATCCTGATCGCCACCGTGCTCGGCTACGGGCTCGCGCATCTACTGACCCTGCGCGGGTTCACCGCCAGCGGTCTCCTCGTGCTGTTTGTCATGGTCGGGCTCGGTCTCGTCGGTTTCGCCGACGACTACATCAAGATCCGCAAGCAGCGCAGCCTCGGGCTGACCGCCCGGACGAAGTTCATCGGTCAGCTGATCGTCGCCGGTGTCTTCGGGGTGCTCGCGACCAAGTTCCACAACGCCGCGGGCTTCACACCGGCTTCGACCCATCTGTCCTTCGTGCGCGACCTCTCCATCGGCGTCGGCGTGATCGGCTTCCCGGTCCTCGCGTACCTGATCATCTCGGCGACCTCGAACGCCGTGAACCTGACCGACGGCCTCGACGGGCTCGCCGCCGGCTCGTCGGCCATGGTCTTCGGTGCCTACGTGATCATCTCGTTCTGGCAGTTCGGCAACACCTGCCTCGTCGGCGCAATACGGGACGGCGCGTGTTACACGGCGCGGGACCCGCTGGACGTCGCTCTCGTAGCGGCCGCGGCGATGGGGGCCTGCTTCGGGTTCCTGTGGTGGAACGCCAGCCCGGCGAAGATCTTCATGGGCGACACCGGCTCGCTCGCGATCGGCGGAGCTTTTGCGGCGATGGCGGTGACCACACGCACCGAGATGCTGTTGGTCGTGCTCGGCGGCCTGTTCGTCGTCGAGACGCTGTCGGTGATCCTGCAGGTCGCGGGCTTCAAGCTGACCCGGAAGCGGCTGTTCAACATGGCCCCGATCCACCACCACTTCGAGCTCGCGGGATGGCCAGAGACCACGGTGATCATCCGCTTCTGGATCATCGCGGGCCTGGCCGTCGCGTTCGGCCTCGGCCTCTTCTACGCCGAGTTCCTCTCCTACGGCCCGCTGCCGTGAGCGAAGGCCCCGACGTCTCGGGACCCGGTCTGTCTGGACCCGAACTGTCTGGACAGCGCGTCCTGGTCGTCGGGGTGGGCCTGTCCGGCGAGGCGGCGGCGCGGGCGCTGGCTGGTCGAGGTGCCCTCGTGGTCGCGGTCGACGACTCCGACGGGGTACGTCAGCAGGCCGCGGCACAGCGGTTGCGCGAGGTCGGGGTCGACGTCCGCCTCGGCGGACTGCCGACCGAACCCGCAGCCGACATCGAGCTCGTCGTCACCAGCCCGGGGCTGCGCCCGACGACCCCGCTGCTGACCGCGGCGGCCCGGCGCGGGCTCGAGGTGTGGGGCGAGGTCGAACTCGCCTACCGCTGGAAGCCACCGACACAGCAGTGGCTCGCCGTCACCGGCACCAACGGCAAGACGACGACCACCCAGATGCTCGCCGCGATCCTCGCCGCCGACGGCCGCCGTTCCAGCGCCGCCGGCAACATCGGCATCCCGCTGCTCGACGCGGTCACCGCCGTCGAGGGCGGCACCGACGGCACTGACGGCTCCGAAGGCACCCGGCGGCCGCGGCACGACGTCCTCGCCGTGGAGCTCTCGAGCTTCCAGCTGCACTACACCTCGACGCTGCAGGTCGCCGCCGGGGCCGTCCTGAACCTGGCCGAGGACCACCTCGACTGGCACGGCTCGATGGACGCGTACGCCGCCGACAAGGGGCGCGTCTACTCGGCGGGCTCGACGGCCGTCTTCAACGCCGCCGACGCCCGCACCGAGGCGTTGGCCGCCACGTCCGCCGCCGGCCGGCGGGTCGGCTTCCGGCTGGGGGAGCCCGCCGCCGGAGAGCTCGGCCTCGCCGACGGCCGACTCGTCGACCGAGCCTTCGCCGACACGTCGGACGGTGCAGTCCTGCTCGAGGTCGATGCCCTGCAGGTACCCGGCCCGCACAACGTCGCCAACGCCCTCGCCGCGGCCGCGCTGGCCCGGGCGGCCGGGGTGGACCCGTCGGTCATCGGGGCGGCACTGGCCGCGTTCCGCCCAGGGGGCCACCGCAACGAGGTCGTCGTCGAGGTCGCCGGACGCACCTACGTCAACGACAGCAAGGCGACCAACCCGCACGCCGCTGCGGCGAGCCTCGCCGCCTACGACTCGGTGGTCTGGATCGCCGGCGGTCTCAACAAGGGCCTGGCCTTCGACGAGCTCATCCGCGGCGCCGCCGGCCGCCTACGCGCCGCGGTCCTGATCGGTACCTGCGCCGAGGAGATCGCCGACGGGCTCCGGCGACACGCGCCGCAGGTCCCCGTCCTACGGGCCGGGTCGATGGACGATGCCGTGGAGCAGGCGACGAAGGCGTCGCAGCCGGGGGACACCGTGCTGCTGGCGCCGGCGGCAGCCTCCATGGACATGTTCACCGACTACGCGGCCCGCGGCGAGGCCTTCGCGGCGGCAGCGCGGCAGCAGGAAGGAGCGCGGTGACGACGCTCGACGCGGACGCCCACGCCACGGCAAGCACGAGGGCTGGTGTGACCGCCCCGGCGCCGCGGAACGGTGCCGACAGCACCGGCCGCGGCCCCGAATCGGACTACGACGGCGGTGAACGCGTCCCGCTGCTCGCCCGGCCGCTCGCGTCGTACTACCTGCTGCTCTCCTGCACCGGCCTGCTCGTCGCGCTCGGGCTGGTCATGGTGCTGTCCGCCTCCAGCATCGTCGCCTTCGCCACCTCCGGGTCGCCCTGGGGCTTCTTCGCCAAGCAGGCGCTGTGGATCACCATCGGCCTCCCGCTGATGGCCTTCGCGAGCCGGCTCCCGATCGCCCGCTTCCGGAGCCTGAGCTATCCGGCCCTGATCGCGAC
>JAVEDQ010000148.1 GCA_030840885.1 Frankiaceae bacterium | reverse complement strand
CCCGCTGCTCGCCAGGTAGTCGTCGACCGCGTCGAGCAGTGGCGCCGCATCGTCGATCTGCGGGTCGTGGGAACGCAGCCGGTCCGCCGCGGCGCGCAGCTCGGTCGCGCTGACTCCGACGGCACGGCTCGCGGATGCGTCCGGAGGCCCGTCGCGAGCGGTCGCACGGGCGAGCGTGTAGGCAGCTGCCAAGCGGTCGAGCTCCACGACCTGGACGGTCAGGTCGTGGCGATCGTCGACCTGGTGGCGGAGGAAGATGACGCTGCAGGCCATACCGAGGGCGAGGTTGAGCAGGAGCACGAGCGACAGACCGCGTCGCAGTCGCGCAGGCACTCTCGACACGCCCGATCCTGCTTTCGTCCAGGTGCCCGCGTAGCTGGGGACCAATCGGACATCGGCATCGACGCGGTGGTGCTGGAGGCCCTCAGGACGAATGCAGACCCAGCAGGAGGGTGACGGAGTCGGAGTAGACGGCGTCGCATCCGTCGCCGAGCACCCGGTCGAGGACCTGCGGCGACTGCACGTCCCAAGCGAAGGCGCGCAGCCCCGCCGCGTGCGTCATGCGGACCCGGGCCGGCGTCCACTCCGGGGCCCGGAGGTTGAGCGCGTCGACCGCGGCCTCGGCGAGCCGCGCGACCAGCGGCTCGATGAGCCGGCGCCCCCGCAGCCGTGTCGAGTTCGCCAGCCGCACCTGCTCCGAGCGCGCGCGGCAGTCGCGCAGCAGTGGCGCCTCGGCGCAGAGCCAGAGGGATCCGGTCGCCCCGGCCGCGTCGGCCACGACCAGCACCGCTTCCGCGGCGTCCGGGTCCTTGAGGTCCAGGCTCAGGACGACGGGGCCGACGGCGGCGTAGAGGTCGGCCAGCGTCGGCACCCGGGCCGGCAGCTCGTCGGACCGCAGGTCGCGGATGCGGTGGCGGCCGTGGCGCGACCACAGCACGCCGTCGTGGACGAGCACCGGCACGTCGTCGGCGGTGAGCCAGACGTCGGACTCGAGCGCGGTGAGGCCGGCGGTGACCGCGTCGCAGAAGGCGGGCAGGGTGTTCTCCCGCTGCCCGGGGCCAGGAGCGCCGCGGTGGGCGAAGGCCAGGGTCATCCGCGTCCTCGATCAAGATCGTGAGCAACGGGAAAGATCGTCCGCCGGCGTGTCGAGCGCCGACGCGCCGATAGCCGATCTTCCTCGTTGCTGGTGATCATGACTCGCCCTGGTCCGAGGGCTCGAGGAGCCGCAGCACCTCGTCGTGCAGTCGGCCGTTGGTGACGACGACGCTGCCACCGCCGGGGCCGGCCACGCCGCCGAGGTCGGTGAAGCGCCCACCTGCCTCCTCGACGACGACCTGCAGCGCCGCGAGGTCCCAGTGCGAGACCTCGGGCTCGGCGGAGACGTCGACGGCACCCTCGGCGACGAGACAGTGCGACCAGAAGTCGCCGTAGGCGCGCGTCCGCCAGACGGCGCGGGTCAGGGCCAGGAACCCGCCGAGGCGGCGCTGCTCCTCCCAGCCGGACAGCGAGGAGTACGACAGCGACGCGTCGGCCAGGGTGCCGACGCGCGACACCTCGAGACGCCGGGGCTCGGGGGAGCGGACGTCACTGCGCCAGGCGCCGTGCCCGCGGGCCGCCCACCAGCGGAAGCCGAGCGCCGGTGCGCTGACGACGCCCACCTCCACGCGACCGTCCACCTCCAGCGCGATCAGGGTGGCCCACACCGGCACCGAACGGATGAAGTTCTTGGTGCCGTCGATCGGGTCGATGACCCAGCGCCGGGCGGTGTCCTCGTGACCGGTGAAGCCCTGCTCCTCGCCCAGGACGGCGTCGTCGGGGTGGGTCCGCGCGAGCCGGTCGCGCAGCGTCGCTTCCACGGCCTTGTCCGCGTCGCTCACCGGCGTCGCGTCCGGCTTGGTCTCCACGACGAGGTCCACCGCGGCGAAGCGGGCGAGGGTGATGGCGTCGGCGGCATCAGCCATCTCGAGGGCGAGCTGCAGGTCGAGCTGTGGGTCGGGGGCGCTGTGTTCGGGGGCACGAGTCGACACGTCGAGAACCTATGTGCGGCGGCTCCGCTGGACACGACACGGCCTTCTGTCAACGAAGGGCTTTACAGAACCGGTGTGTGTGTCCAGTATGGGGCCGTGCCCGGAGTCCGACAGCGCGTCATCGACGCTGCCCGCGAGATCGTCATCGCCGGCGACTGGGGCAGCACGCGGATGGGCGACGTCGCCGCGCGGGCCGGGGTCAGCCGCCAGACGCTCTACAACGAGTTCGGCACCAAGGACGGGCTGGCCGTCGCGATGTCGGCGGCGCAGACCGAGTGGTTCCTCAGGGGCATTCAGGGTGAGCTCGACCAGCATCCGGACGACCCGATCGCGGGCATCCGCGCCGCGGTGAACTTCACGCTGGCCGCCGGTGCCGACGACCCGATGCTCAAGGCCACCTTGTCCAGCGCACGGGGGACCAGCGACCTGCTGCCGCTGCTGACCACCCGGGCCGAACCGATGCTCACCGCCTCGCGCACGCTGCTGACCGCCTACCTCAATGAGCACTGGCCGGAGCTTCCGCACCGCGATGTCGTCCTTGTCGCGGAGTCGCTGATCCGGCTGACCGTCAGCCACCTCGTCCTGCCGCTCGCGCCCAGCGAGACGGTCGCCGACCAGCTCGCGGAGCTCGCCGCCCGCGCCCTGCACCTGCCGTCGCACCCATCGCAGTAGAAGCACCCAAGACGTAGAAGTACAGAGGAGACACCGTGACGTCACACGACCGCTACGCCATCCCCGCCGACTCCGGCTGGCAGACCCCGATGGCCGGGGACACCCGCTTCACCTGGGAGTACGACGACGGCCGCGACCGTCTCCTGAGCCTGTACCAGAAGGGCAAGGACAAGCAGTGGGACTCGACGAAGCGGATCGACTGGGACCTCGAGGTCGACCCCATGGACGTGCTCGGTATGCCGCAGGAGGCCTGCGGCATCTACGGCTCGCCCACCTGGAACAAGCTCAGTGACAAGAACAAGGACGAGCTGGGCCTGCACCTCGCGAGCTGGCAGTTCAGCCAGTTCCTGCACGGTGAACAGGGCGCGATGATCTGCTCGGCCCGCATCGTCGAGGGCGTGCCGGATCTGGACTCGAAGTTCTACGCCAGCACGCAGACGATGGACGAGGCGCGTCACGCCGAGACATACGCCCGCTTCCTGCAGGAGAAGGTCGGCCTGCTCTACCCGATCAACCCGCACCTGCAGTCGCTGCTGAACTCGACGCTCACCGACAGCCGCTGGGACATGCCCTACCTCGGCATGCAGGTGCTGATCGAGGGCCTCGCGCTCGCGGCGTTCGGCCTGATCCGCGACATGACCCCCAAGCCGCTGCCGAAGCAGATCCTCGCCTACGTCATGCAGGACGAGGCCCGCCACGTCGCCTTCGGCCGCATGGCGCTCAAGGACGCCTACGCGCAGCTGACGACCAAGGAGCGCGAGGAGCGCGAGGAGTTCGTCGTCGACGGCTGCTACCTCATGCGCGACCGCTTCCGGCAGCAGGAGGTCTGGGAGGCCATGGGCTTCCCGATGGACGAGTGCCTGCAGTACGTCGACCAGTCGCCGTACATGCAGATGTTCCGCTCGCTGCTCTTCAGCCGCATCGTGCCCATCGTCAAGGACATCGGGCTGTGGGGCGACAAGGTGCAGAAGGCCTACGCCGACATGGGCGTGCTCGACATGGCCGGCGTCGACCTTGCGGCACTCATGAAGGCCGACGAAGACGTCGCCGAGTCGCTCGACCGGGAGCGTGACGAGCTCGCCGCGCGGCAGCGCGAGGTCGAGGAGACGATCGCCGTCGGGGCTGCTGCGGTCTGACCTCGCTTTCGCGCGAGGCGGATCCTCGACGGTGGCGAGGGACCGCATCAGAGTGGCACTTGGTCTCCGGCCCGACGCGGATGATGGCCCCGGCGTCAGACGCACCGAGCCGAGGGTCCGGGCCGTTGGCCAGCGCGCCCCGGCTGACGAGCGCCACAGCGGTTCGTCGAACGCGGCCGTCCTCCGTCTCGCGGCCCCGGACCCGAGAGATCCAGTTTCAACTGAAGCGGGCCGACGAGTAGACTGATAAGAGAGTTTATATCGGAGGTCCACATGCCGGCGTCGATGTTGTTGCGTTCCGCTCGCAGTGCCGCGGGCTTGTCGCAGCGAACGCTCGCGCAGCGAGCCGGGCGTCATCAGCCGCAGATCGCCGACGTAGAGCGCGGTCAGCACGACGTCACCGTCGATGTGCTCACTCAGCTGCTGGCAGCAGCCGGGCATCGACTCGTCGTCGTGCCGACCACCCGGACCACGCCGGCGGAAGCCGCCGAAGGAATCAGAACCGCGCTGCTCGCCGATCTGCCGGACCGGGCCCTGCGGGAAGCCCTGCAGCTTTCTGACGACCTGGCCGCCTGCGAGCTGCCCGTCCGAGCCGCGCTCTGCGCAGCGACGCCACTATCGACGGGTGACGGTCGCTACGACGCGCTCATCGCCGGTCTCGTCGAACTGCACCTGCCTGGTCGCAGCTGCCCGTCCTGGGCACGAAGCCCAGCCCGGGCGCTTTCAGAGCGCTGGTGGGTCGATGAGACGCCCGGCCTCGCGGAGCTGAACTTGGCCGAGACGCCGCCGGCGCTGCTGCGGCACGGCGTCGTACTTGCGGTCGGGGAGCTCGACAGTGCCTGAGCGCCCAGCACCCGTCCGCACCTTCGATCAGACCGCGCTGCTGGCGGCGCTCGAGGAACTCGCGCAACGGCTGGCCGACGGCGAAATCGGCGCGAGCATTCACGTCGTCGGCGGCGCAGCCATTGCCCTCACCGTGGATTCGGAACGAACCGCGACCCGTGACATCGACGTCGTCATCACCCCGCAGTCAGCTGCCGCTCCGGTGCTCGCCGTGGTGCGTGAGATCGCCGACGCCGCGGGCTGGCCGGGTGACTGGCTCAACGACGCTGCCCGGGCCTACCTGCCCTTTGCCGGAGATCCCCGCTGGGGCAGGCTCAAACGGCATGGGCAGGTGGAGATCAGCCTGGCCCCGGCCGACCTGCTGCTGGCGATGAAGCTGTACGCGGCTCGCGGCGCCCGCGACAGCGGGGACATCCGCACGTTGCTCACTGCCTGCGCGGTCAGCTCGGCGCAGAAGGCAGAGGAGATCTTCGCTGGCTACTACCCGGGGGAGGACCTCAAGCCGAGGGCTAGGCGGCTGCTGGCCGATTGCTTCCCGACGACGGACCAGGCTCCGGGCTGACCGACCGCGGCCCCGCACTGCGTCCCACTAGCTCACGGGCGGTAGCCGCGGTCTAGGACGAGCTGGGCCTGCACCTCGCGGGCGCAGTTCAGTCAGTTCCCGCACGGCACAGGGCGCGATGATCTGCTCGGATCGCGTCGTCGGAGGGCGTCTCGGATTGGACTCGAACTTCTACGCCAGCACGCAGGCGATGGACGAGGCGCGTCACGCCGCGCTCGCCGTCGGGGACGCTGCCGTTCGACGGAGGGTGCGCTCGCTCAGCCGGTGCTGCGGATGATCACCTCGGCCACCTGGTCCGGGTCGTCCCACCAGGGGATGTGTCCGCAGTGTTCGAGGATGGAATGTCGAACATCCGGTAGTGCGGCCCTGGCACGCCGTGCCTGTCTGCGCGGGAGGAGTCGGTCACGTTGGCCCCACGCGATCGTCGTCGGCACGCCCTGCAGATCGGGCAGTGGATCGAGCGGTCCGTAACCGTCGAGGACTGCGCGGAGTCCGGGCGACGCTGCACCGAGCTCCAGGATGTCGAGGAATTCCTTCCGAGGTACCCGCCAGGGGCGTGCGAACAGCTGACAGCCGAACACGGTTCGGGTGAGCACGCCACCCGCGATCCACGCCGGCAGCTTGGTGAGTGTCCGCCCCAAGGCCTCGGTGAGCCGCA
>JAVEDQ010000132.1 GCA_030840885.1 Frankiaceae bacterium | reverse complement strand
GTCGCCCCCGACGCCGGCCGGGTGCGGGTCGCCGAGCGCTGGACCGACCGGCTCGGCTGCCCGCTGGCGATCATCCACAAGCGGCGCGACCCGAACGTGCCGAACCAGATCATGAGCTCCGACGTCGTCGGTGACGTGCGCGGCCGCACCTGCATCATCGTCGACGACATGATCGACACCGCTGGCACCATCACCAAGGCGGCGGATGCGCTCATGGACCACGGCGCGGCCAAGGTCATCGCGGCCGCGACCCATCCGGTGCTCTCCGGCCCCGCAGGTGACCGGCTGAAGAACTCGCAGATCTCGGAGGTCGTCGTCACCGACACGCTGCCGGTGCCGGCCGAGGCGCAGATCGACAAGCTGACCGTCCTGTCGATCGCACCCCTGCTGGCCCGCGCCATCCGTGAGGTGTTCAGCGACGGGTCCGTCACAAGTTTGTTCGGGGGCGACGCGTAAAGTACGACCTCGGCCTGCCCGCCGACCGCTCTCGCGGACGAGGTGAGCGGGCGCGCCCTACGTAGACAGTCCAGCAGCTCGACAGCGGCAGCGCTCTCACGCGCCGACCGCGACGCCGTGAAGGAGCAGTTCCGCCGTGTCCGAGGTCCGCATTCCCGCCGAGCCGCGCACCGAGTTCGGCAAGGGCGGCGCCCGCCGCACCCGCCGGGCCGGCAAGGTTCCCGCCGTCCTCTACGGCCACGGCCAGGAGCCGCGCCACCTGTCGCTGCCGGTCCGCGACATCACCAACGCGCTGCGCTACGACGCCAACGCGCTGCTCGAGCTGCAGGTCGACGGCAAGGCCGAGCTCGCCCTCGCCAAGGACGTCCAGCGCGACCCGCTGAAGCAGTCGATCGACCACATCGACCTCATCGCGGTCCGCCGGGGCGAGAAGGTCCAGGTCGACATCACGATCAACCTGGTCGGGCAGTCCCCGCCCGAGGTCCTGCTGCAGCTCGAGTCGCAGACCGTGCTCGTCGAGGCCGACGCCACGAACATCCCGAGCGCGATCGACGTCGACGTCTCCGAGCTCTCCGTCGGCCAGACCATCGCCGCCTCCGACCTCGAGCTCCCGGACGGCGTCACGCTGGCCGTCGATTCCGAGATCGCCGTCATCGTCGGTCTCGCGGCTCCCACCGCCGACCAGATGGAGGCGGAGATCGCCGAGGTCGAGGCCGAGCTCGGCGCCGGCCAGCAGGTGGAGGACGCCAGCCAGGCCGAGGGCCCGAGCGGCGAGGGCGATGTCGTGCCCGGCACCCAGGAGAACTCGGGCGGTCCGTCCGAGGACGCCGACAAGGGCGCCGACGCCTGACCTGCGGACGGCGCGGGACGCCGCCCGAGAAAGAACCATCTGTCGGTCCGACCGAGCTGAGGACGACGCGTGCCTGCCGACGACCTCTTCGTGGTCCTCGGTCTCGGTAACCCCGGGCCGGGCCATGCGGGGAACCGACACAATTTCGGCGCCATGGTCGTCGACCTGCTCGCGGAGCGGCTCGGCACCCGGTTCTCCAAGGGTGCCCGGGGCCGGGCCGACGTGGCCGAGGGCCGCCTCGGTCCGCCGGGCCGGGGGCCGAGGGTGGTGCTGGCCAAGCCGCGCTCGTACATGAACGAGTCCGGTGGCCCTGCTGCGGCCGTCCTCGGCTTCTACAAGGTGGCGCCCGAGCAGCTCGTCGTCGTGCACGACGAGCTCGATCTGCCCTTCGGCACCATCAAGCTCAAACGCGGTGGGGGCCACGGCGGGCACAACGGGTTGCGGTCGCTCGACCAGTCGCTCGGGTCGAAGGAGTACCTCCGGGTGCGGGTCGGCATCGGCCGACCGCCGGGCCGGCAGGACCCGGCCGACTACGTGTTGAAGGACTTCGGCAGCGGGGAGCGCAAGGAGCTCCCGCTCGAGATCGAGCGGGCCGCCGACGCCGTTGAAGCGGTCGTCATCGAGGGGCTCGAGCCGGCGCAGAACGTCTTTCACTGATTCGCTCCCTTTTCTCCTGATTTGGACGACCGTTTTCCCGTTTCCGGTCGCGGCCGACTGCTACTCAGCGTTACGTTGATCTCGGTTTTTCGGAGATGCAACCGGTAGTCCGGTCCTGCCGAATCTCGGTCAGCGCCTGTCCGTAACGGAACAGGTGCGAACACCGTTAGCCGGTTGTCGGGTGACCGAGGTCAGTAAGACCCGAGAGCTCGCGGGGGAGAGTGAACGTGTCTGTTCTGCCGCTGCGCCGCGGGGCGGCTCAGCGGGTAGTCCGGGAGGTGACCAGCGCGGTCACCTCTGCGACCCCCGAGATCACCTCCCCGCCGGCGCTGAGCTCGAGACCGGTCGCCCGGACCCGTCGGCCCCACCTGTTGAACGCGCTGACCCAGGCGCACCGGCGCTTCGGGATGCTGCTCTTCGCGGTGGACACCGCCGCGCTGCTCGGGGCGTTCGCCGTGGCCGGCCCGCGGACGATGGTCGCCGGTTGGATACTGACGGTAATCGTCCTCGGCTGGCGTGGGATGTACCGGTCCCGCCTGTCCCTCTCGGTGCTCGACCATCTGCCGGTGCTCTTCGTCGCGCCCCTGGTCGCGGGTTCCCTCGCGGTCACGCACGACATCGTGCGTCCGGAGGCGGGTGCGCGGTACGAGCACACGGTGACCGCCGGCGTCCTCGCGGCGGTGATGCTGCTTCTCGCCCGCGCCGTCGCCTATGGTCTCATCCGTCACCTGCGCGCCCAGGGATTCGTCGCCCATTCGACGCTGATCCTCGGCGCCGGGCGGGTAGGGCAGAACCTCGCCCAGACTCTCCTGGCGCATCCGCAGTACGGGCTCCGCCCCGTCGGTTTCTGGGATCCGGCGCCTTACCTCAACGAAGTGGAACTCGGGCTGCCGTTGCTGCACGGGTCGAATCTCGCGAACAGCATCGCCGAATCCGACGCGAACGTGGTCCTCATCGCCTTCGGGCGATCCGCTGAATCAGGCATGGTCGACATCGTCCGGACCTGCGACCGGATGAACACCGAGATCTTCGTCGTGCCGCGGCTGTTCGAACTGTCCCAGCGGAGCTTCGGCATGGACGAGGTGTGGGGCACGCCGCTGATGCGGCTCCGGCGGCCCGCGTTCCGGTCCCGGACCTGGCACCTCAAGCGGCTGCTCGACATCGTCGTCAGCCTGCTCCTGCTGCTGCCCCTCGCGCCGGTTCTCGCGGCCTGTGCGCTCGCCGTCCGGTTCGAGGGCGGCAAGGGCGTCATCTTCCGGCAGCAGCGCGTGGGCCTCGACGGCCGGGTGTTCGAGCTCTTCAAGTTCCGGTCGATGAGGGCGAGCGAGGACGAGGCGAACACCCGCTGGAACGTCTCCAGCGACGTTCGCGTCGGGCCGGTCGGGCGACTGCTGCGGCGGACCTCGCTCGATGAGCTACCGCAGCTGCTGAACGTGCTGCGGGGTGACATGACGCTCGTCGGGCCCCGTCCGGAGCGGCCGCACTTCGTCTCGCAGTTCACCGACGAACTCCCGCGCTACCTCGCCCGGCACCGGGTGCCGGCCGGGCTCACCGGATGGGCGCAGATTCACGGGCTCCGGGGCGACACCTCGATGAAGGACCGCATCCGGTTCGACAACTATTACATCGAGAACTGGTCCCTCTGGTTCGACGTCAAGATCCTCGTACGCACGGTGGCCGCCGTCCTGCGGCGCGAGGGTGCCTGACCAGCGAGTTCAGGCGGTCGCAGCGTTACGGCGCAGCTACGGTTCGCCCGAATGCCTCGGCTCGATTGCGCCGGACGGCTCAGGTCGTGATAAGACGGTGTCGACAATTTCGATGTGTTCTCCCGCCTCCGCCCCGCAGTCGCGCTCGGTGTCCCCGCCCTGATCGTGCTGCCCGCTGTGCTCGTGGCCTGCGCGCCCGCCCCGGACACGATCTCGCTCAGCACCAGCCCGGCCCGCACCGCAGCCGTGACCCTTGCCAACGCGAGCGTCACCGGCAACGCCTACGTCTTCGTGCCCAAGGCGAACGGGATCTCTGCGGTCTCGTTCTACCTCGACGGTCGGACCACCCCGATGCGCACCGACCGCGCCGCCCCGTGGGACCTGGTCGGATCCAACGCCGCCGGGGCCTCCCTGCCCTACGACACCAGCAGGCTGGCCGCCGGCCTGCACCGGCTGACGGCGCGGATCTCGCGGGGAACCGCCGTGACCTCCGTGACGTCGTACTTCAGCGTGAAGCGGACGACCGTGCCGACGCCTTCTGTCACTGCGCCGACGTCCCCTACCACCACTCCGCCGCGCGCGACCACGACCGCAAGCACGATTCCGACCCCGACCACGACCACGACCACGACGTTCACGCGTACAGCCGGCCGACCCTGGTCGAGCACCAGTCCGTTCAACACGCCGCTGCCCTCGAACGCGGTCCTCGACGCCAACTCGGCGTCCATCGCGTCCTACCTGGGCGGCGGTACCCGGCAGCAGGTCGCGAACCTCTACGAATACGGCTGGCCGGTCTACGACGCGGACGCAGGTACCCCACGGGCCTCGGTCGCGGTGACTGAGAACTGGGGGACGAACCCCTTCGCCAACTTGGCGGTCCCGATGCCCACCGGCATGCAGGCGAACAGTGGCAGCGACGGGCACGCCGCGGTCATCGACTGGTCAACGGGACGGGTCTTCGAGTTCTGGCAGCTGAAGAAGATCGACGCGACGCACTGGACCGCCTCGTGGGGGCAGGTGACCCCGAACGTCTTCACCGGCATCGGCAACGAGCGGATCGGGTCGGCCAGCTCGAAGGGTTCCGGCATGAGCGGTCTCGCCGGCCTCGTACGGGCCCGCGAGATCCGCACGGGCACCATCGACCATGCCCTCGAGTTCTCGAGCGATGCCGTGACGCCGTCCGCCGTCCGCTTCCCGGCGAACAAGACCGACGGCAGCAACGGGGCCGGCCTGCCGCTGAACATGACGATCCCCGAAGGGGGTCGCGTCCGGCTCGACCCCACCGTGAACCTCAACGCGATCCCGGGGATCACCCGGGCCGAGCTCGCCGTGGGGAAGGCGCTGCAGAAGTACGGCGCGTTCTGCAGCGACCAGGGCGGCGCCCGCATGGCGTTCGGCTTCGAGAACCCGATGGGCGACCCGGCCGGCGACCCGTACCCGAGTGCCGGATTCGCCTGGGACTACTACCACATGTCGCACATCCCCTGGAACAAGCTCCAGGTACTGCGGCAGTGGGACGGACACTGAGCTCCCCTCCCGCGCTTAGCCCGGTTGGCTGCTGCGACGGCCTCCGAGTTCGCCCGCCAGCCCGCGCAGGTCGTCGAGCGCCGACCTGCCGCCCAGGAGGAGTCCGAGCCCAGCGCCGGCCAGCCCCGCCACGCTGATCGCACCCAGGGCCACCGCCCCGGGTGCCATCAGCAGCCGCACCGGCAGGGCGACGAGGACGATGCCGGCCGAAAGGGACAGCGCCGGTCGAAGGGCAACGAGGACGTCGACCATCGTGGTGCCGACCAGCCGGTTGGCGAACGCGAGGCGGACCACGCCGTAGACGGCGTTGTAGCTCAGGTGGACCGCTGCCACCGCGACGAGACCGTGCGGTGCGGCGAGCACGAAGCAGGGGAGCAGGACGACGGCACCCAC
>JAVEDQ010000500.1 GCA_030840885.1 Frankiaceae bacterium | reverse complement strand
CCCGCCTCGTCGGCGCCCTGACCCGGATGACCCGCGACGTCGAGCTAGCCGAGGACCTCGCCCAGGAAGCGCTGCTGGCCGCCCTCGAGCAGTGGCCCACCGCCGGCGTTCCGACCAACCCGGCCGCCTGGCTGATGACCACCGCCAAGCGCCGCAGCATCGACCACCTCCGCCGCGCCGACAATCTTCGCCGCAAGACCGAAGAGCTCGGCCACGCACAGTTACAGGGAGAGGAGGAGCAGATGCCGGACCTGGACGCACAAGTCGACTACATCGAGGACGACGTGCTGCGGCTCATCTTCTTGTCCTGCCATCCCTCCCTGACCCCAGAGTCGCGGGCCGCGCTCACCCTGCGACTGGTGGGCGGGCTCACCACCAGTGAGATCGCACGCGGCTTCCTGACCACCGAATCCACGATGGGCCAGCGGATCTCGCGCGCCAAGAAGACGCTCACCGAGGCCCGGGCTGAGTTCGAGCTCCCGACCGGTCCGGACCGGACCGAACGCCTCGACGACGTGATGGCCGTGATCTACCTGATCTTCAACGAGGGCTACTCCGCCACCGCCGGCGACGACTGGATGCGTCCCGACCTGGCCCACGAGGCGATGCGCCTGGCCCGGATGCTCGCGGCGCTTGCGCCCGACGAGCCTGAGGTTGTAGGACTCCAGGCACTCCTAGAGATCCAGGGGTCCCGAATGGGCGCCCGGATCGACGAGAACGGCGAACCGGTACTGCTGGAGGCCCAGGACCGGGCCACGTGGGACAAGTTGCTCATCCGGCGCGGCCTGACCGCCCTCCAGCGGGCCGAACTGCTCGCCGCACGCGGCAAGCCGGTGGGAAAGTACTTCCTGCAGGCTTGCATCGCGTCCCACCACGCCCGCGCGAAAAGCACCGAGGACACCAACTGGCGCCAGATCGCGACTCTGTACGACGTGCTGGCTGAGGCCGCACCCGGACCGGTCGTCGAGGTGAACCGGGCCGTCGCGCACGGACGAGCGTACGGCCCGGGTGCAGGACTCGCTGTCCTGGAGGAGCTGGACGAGGACACGCTCGGTGACTCCCCGCTGGTCCCGAGTGTCCGCGGAGACCTGTTCGAGCGGGCCGGACTGCACGCCGACGCGGCGGAGGCGTTCACTGCGGCAGCGGCGCGCACCCGGAACGCGGGCGAGCGCGCGCTGCTCAAGCGCCGAGCCGCAGAGAACCTGAGGCACCGGACAGACCCGGCTGATCCCCTTGGAGTAGGGCTGGCACGTTCTAGGAACGAAGGAGACCATGTGAGCACGCTGACCATCGACCTCATTACCAGCCTCGACGGTTTCGGTGCGGCGGAGAACTGGCCGGGTTACTGGGGCAAGGAAGGTCCCGAGCTCATGGCCTGGCTGCAGGAGAAGCTCGCCGGGGACCACGTCCTCGTCATGGGTGCGAAGACCTACCGCATGATGTCGCAGATCGTTGCCGAGCAGGACGACCCCACCTTCGCTCGGATGGCGGAGATCCCGAAGGTCGTGTTCTCGACCACGCTGGAACCGCCGCTGACATGGGCAAACACCGAGCTGGTGGCCGAGGATGCAGTCAGGGCGCTGCGCCGAATGAAGGAGGAGGGCTCCGCGCCGATGCGGACCCTGGGCAGTATCTCGCTCAACAACGCACTGCTGCGCGAGGGTCTCGTCGACTACCTACAGCTCGTGGTCTTCCCGGTGGTAACCGGCCAGTCCGGCCTGGACCCCATCTTCGCGAATTGGCCCGACCTCGACCTGGAACTGGTGACGACGCGCACCTTCGACGGTCGGATGCAGCTTCTGAAGTACGTACCGACCCTGCACTGAAACCGGACGTTACCCCGGCTGGGCAGCGGGCTGGAAAGTGCCCACACAGGCCTTGTTGCCCTCCGGGTCGGCGATGACCGTCGTCCACGGCGCCCTGCTGTCATCGACAACCACGGCCCCTGCGGCCACCGCGGCGGCGATGCGTTGCTCTGCAGTGTCGTACGGGAGTTGTACGTCGATGTGAAACCGCTGACGCGGCGTCGGGTGAGGATCAGTGTCCTGGAACGACAGGATCGGCACCCGGCTGGTGGTGTCACGGACGTCATCACCGATGGTGCCCCTGCCCTGCGCCTGCAGCCCGCCAGTCAACAGCACCGCCCAAAGTGGCGCCAGGGCGGCGGCGTTCGCGGTGTCCAGCACCAGCTCCATGGCGGTGATTGAGCGCGGGTCCGCGGCGAGCGACTGCTCGCCGGCGATCGCGCTGATGCGGCGAGCCAGGTTGATGTCTGCTTGGGTGACCCACTCGACCTGGTGTTCGGTGCCCTCGCCGTCGCGGTAGACCGCATCGTCGCTGACCAGCTTCAGGTCGACGTACGCCGTACCCAATCGCACCTCGGGATAGTGGCCGGCGGCTTGCGCCGACTCGCTGATGGTCGACAGGAAACGAACACCCGCGCCGAAGTCGGGGATGACGAACCGGGCGTGAAGACCCTGACCCAGCTTGCGCCAGTCGGCTAGGGCGGCCGCGGTGACCTGCTCTCCGCTCAGCATGTCCATGGTGTGCACGCTCCTGTCTGTCGACTAACGGCGACAGTAGCGCCCATTCCGGACGAAAGGCTTCCTGGCGCCGGGCATCACCTCTCGCTTACTCGGGCCCTAGGTTGGCTGGATGGAGAGGATCGGCGGGATCTGGTGGACAGCGGCCGGTGAAGGGCCGGTGGTGGTGGTGCCGTGGCTCAACGTCGACTGGACCGAGATCGACCTGTCGACGTTGACCGACCGCTTCCGGGTGGTGATCGTGGCTCCGCGGGGGTTCGGGCCGAGCGCTCGACCAGGCTCCTACGACGGGCCGGGGTTCGTCGCCGACATCGCCTGGGTTGTGGACCTCCTCGGCGTCGAGTGCTATGCCACCTTCGGGTACTCGTTGAGCGGGGT
>JAVEDQ010000109.1 GCA_030840885.1 Frankiaceae bacterium | reverse complement strand
TTCCGTGACATCAGCGGCGGCGGCCCCATCCAGTGCCAGCCCGTGGCCGCCGACCCCGCCGGCTCGATCGACCCCTACCCGTACCGGGACCCGGCGACCGGCCGCAACTACCTGCTCTGGAAGGCTGCCGGCAAGGTCGGCTCGCACGAGTCGGCCCTGATGTCGGTCGAGCTCGGCACCGACGGCAAGCCCAGGCCGGGCGCGCCGTGGGTCAAGCTGCTGCAGACCAACCGGGCGGCGCCGTGGGAGGGCGGGACCGTCGAGAACCCCGCGATGGTCAACTACAACGGAACGACGTATCTCTTCTACTCGGCCAACTACTCGGGCGTGCTCGACGCCCGCGGCACCAGCCACTACGCCACCGGCTACGCGATCTGCCCCCGCGGCCCGCTCGCCGCCTGCAACCGTCCGCAGCCGGGCTCCCCGCTGCTGGCCAGCAACGGCAACGACCAGGGCCCCGGCGGCGCGTCCGCCTTCACCGACACCAGCAACCGGCTCAAGCTCGCCTACGCCACCTTCTGGCTCGGCGAGAACCGGGGCGGCTACCACCCCCGCCGGTTGCACACCCTGACGCTGGTGCAGAACGCCGACAAGACGCTGCGCATCGGCTGAGCCGTCCGGGGCCGGCCTCATCTGCCGCCAGCGGCTGCCGAAGGGATCCCGCCTGCTGTTCAGCTCCCGTCCCTTCCGGAGGTCGGCCCTTGACGTCCACGGTGCCGCCGACCCCAGATGCCGGACCCGGGACCCCGGCGGCCGTGGCGGAACCCAGCCTCCGCACGCGGTCGCTCACCGGCGCCATCGCCTTGTCCGTACGTCAGGTCATCGGCATCGTCCTCGGCCTCGGCGGCGTCCTCGTGCTGACGCACGAACTCGGGCCCTACGGCTACGGCGTCTACGCCATCGCGCTCGGCATCGCCATCTGGATGCAGACCCTGGCCGACTGGGGCGTCGGGGTGTACCTCGTGCGCCTGACCGGCGACCAGCCGATCCAGCTCATCGAGGCGCAAGCCTTCGCCGTGCTCATGCTGCTGGGGGTCGGCGGAAGCCTGGCGGGCGTCGGCATCCTGCTCGCGTGGGGCCACCTGCTGTGGGTGCACCAGGCGGTGACGGCCGCCATCGCGCTCATCGCGAGCACCCCGGTGGCGCTTGCCGCGCAGGTACCGATGGCGCGCCTCGAGCGGGAGATGGCCTACGGGCAGGTAGCGACGGTGGAAGTGAGCTCGCAGCTGAGCCTCTACCTCGTCGCGATCCCCCTCGTCTTCCTCGGCGCCGGGCCCTGGGGCCCCGTTCTCGGGCTCGTCGTCTCTCGCGTCGTCCTTCTGCTCGGCGCCGCCATCGTGACCCGGTGGCGGCCCCGGTTCCACTGGGACGCCGCGACCGCCAAGGACGTCCTCGGTTACGGTTTCGGTTACTCCGCCTCGGTAACCGTGTGGCAGCTCCGTGGCCTCGCCCTCCCGCTGATCGTCGGCCCGCTCGCCGGGCCGGCCGCCGCCGGACAGGTGGCGCTGACCGTGCGCCTCGTGGAGATCGCCGGTTTCGTCCGGGCGGCCACCTGGCGCCTGGGCCTGGCCGCCCTGGTCCGGGTGCAGCACGACGCAGGTCGTACCTGCCGCGCGGTCCGCGACGGAGCGGTCCTGCAGGTCGCGGCCCTCGGCGTCATCCTCGGCGGACTGGCGTTACTCGCCGGCCCCGTCCTGGGGACGCTGTTCGACGCCCGCTGGACCCCGATCGAGCAGCTGTTCCCCCTGGTGGCCTTCGGTTCGATCGCCAACGCCGCCTTCAACCTGCACTCCTCGGCCCTCTACGCGAGACGCTTCAACTGGTCCGTCACCTGGTTCCACGTCTCGCACGTCGTGCTGTTCCTCGGTGTCGGCGCCGTCGCCGTGCACTTCTGGGGCATCACCGGCTACGGCCTCGCTGAGCTCGCCGCGCTGCCGGCCTACGCCGTCCTGCTGGTCGCCTTCCGGCGTCGGATCGGCTCCGTGGAACTACCGGTGGTGCTGCCGTGGCTGATCGCCGCGGGTGGCCCACTCGCCCTTCCGATCCTCGGACCGGCGAGCCTGCTGCTCCTGCTGGCACCGGCCCTCCCGGTGTGCCGACGAGCGAGCGCAGAACTCGCCGCTTCCATCGTTTCCGCGCTCGCCGGGAGGACACCATGGCGCCTTCGATCAGCGTCCTGATCACCAACTACAACTACGCCCGCTTCCTACCGGCCGCGGTCGAGAGTGTGCTCGCCCAGACGAGACCAGCCGACGAGATCGTCGTGGTGGACGACGGATCCACCGACGAGTCGCTGACCGTGTTGCAGCGGGACTACGGCGACCGCATCCGCGTCGTCGCGAAGGCCAACGGCGGGCAGGCGTCCTCGTTCAACGCCGGGGCGGGCGTGTGCAGCGGCGACCTGATCTGCCTGTTGGACGCGGACGACACGTGGCATCCCGAGAAGCTCGCCACCGTCGAGGGCGCCTTCGCGCGGGTGCCGGACGCGGCGATGCTGCGCCACGAGCTGCGCTACCTGCAGCCGGACGGGCCGCGCGACGGCGAGCTCGTCCTCTCACTCGAGACCCAAGTGCACAGGCGGGTCGTGCCCGAGCGGACTCTCGTCGACCGCCGCTTCGCCCCGACGAGCGCCCTCACCTTCCCGCGCTGGGCCTGGGACCGCCTGCTGCCACTGCCGGAGGACACCTTCCGCATCTCCGCGGACGGCTACCTGTTCGTCTTCGCCGCGATGCTCGGCCCGATGATCGACCTGGCCGACGTCCTCGCCGACTACCGCCTGCACGGGGCGAACAACTTCGTGGGAGCCGCCGGCTCCGCAGCTCGCGTGGCACGGATCGAGCTCGCGCTGCTGGACGAACTCGAGGCGCGCGGCTTCGACCCGGTGGTGCCCCACCACGTCTATCGCCTGCTCCGCACCGTCGAGACGGGCAG
>JAVEDQ010000093.1 GCA_030840885.1 Frankiaceae bacterium | reverse complement strand
CAGCGACCAGCCGTGGCCACCGAGCACCCGGTAGGGCAGCGCCAGCAGGCTGTACCAGGACGAGCCGGGATGCCGCCAGCCGAAGCGGGAGTAGGCCCCCAGCGGCATGTCGCCGTGCAGCACGCGGCGGACGTCGAGCTCGATCAGCGCTTCGTCGCCGGCGTAGGCGTAGTCCGGGCGCCGCAGGCACTCGCGCAGCACCAACAGTACGAAGGGCAGCGCGACGAGCAGGATCGGCGCCACCCGGGCCCTGCCGGACACCACGGGCGACACGGGCGACACGGGCGACACGGGCGACACGGGCGACACGGTCAGACGAACGGCGAGCTCAGACGAGCTGCAGCGTGACCTGGATGTTGCCGCGCGTCGCCCGGGAGTACGGGCAGACCTGGTGGGCCGCCTCGAGCGCCTTCTCGCCCTCGTCCCGCCCGGCGGAGGGCAGCTCGACGGCCAGCGTGACCTGCAGGCCGTAGGCGTCGCCGTCCGGGCCGATCCCCACCGAGGCGGCGACGGTCGATCCCTCGGTCGACACCCCCACCTTCTTCGCGACGATCTTCAGGGCCGAGTGGAAGCAGGCGGCGTAGCCGGCGGCGAACAGCTGCTCGGGGTTGGACAGCTCGCCCCCCGGGCCGCCCATCTCCTTCGGTATGGCCAGGTCGACGTCGAGGACGTCGTCGTCACTGGTGACGTGGCCGTTGCGGCCGTCGCCGTAGGCCGTGGCACGGGCGGTGTAGATGGCTTCCATGCGTGCCCACCTCCGGGTGGTCGGGGACGAGGGTCGTTCCCGTCGCGATCCTGTCAGAGCGGGAGCGGATACTGCTGGGGTGCTCACCTCGGCTGCCGTCCTCGAGGCTCCGGGCGACCCATCCGGCCGCGGGCTGCTCGTGGTCGTCGCGGCCGTGCTCGTGCTCGCGCTCGCCGCAGCGCACGTCCGGTTGCTGCTGCGCGCAGCCCCCCGTCGCAGCTCCTCGGTCACGGAACTCCATGAGCCTGTGGACGCCACCCGGAGCTGACCGGGCGGATTGGTAACCTGGCGAGGCGCCGTTCGGCGTTTCCTCCTGCCACGGATCGTCCGTGGCCGCCAAGACCGTAGGAGGTCTTCCTTTGGCATCCCGCCATTACGAGCTCATGGTCATCCTCGCGCCCGACCTCGAGGAGCGGACCATCGCCCCCTCCCTCGAGCAGTTCCTCACCGTCGTCCGCAATGCGGGCGGCACGGTGGAGAAGGTCGACGTCTGGGGCCGCCGCCGGCTCAGCTATGAGATCAACAAGAGCTTCGAGGGCATCTACGCGATCCTCGACCTGCACACCGACCCGGCCGCCGTCGTCGAACTCGACCGGCAGCTGAACCTCAACGAGTCGGTGCTGCGCACCAAGGTCATCCGGCTTCCCGACCGGCTCCGCAACCGCGGTAGCGCCAGCCGTTCCCGCACCGGGTCGGCGCCTGCCGCGTCCCCGATCGCCTGAGCGGGCGGTAGCGCATGGCTGGCGAAACCGTCATCACCGTCATCGGGAACCTGACCAACGACCCGGAGCTCCGGTTCACCCCGAGCGGCCAGGCCGTGGCGAGCTTCACCATCGCCTCGACCCCCCGCACGATGGACCGGCAGACCAACGAGTGGAAGGACGGCGACACGCTGTTCCTCCGCTGCAGCGTGTGGCGCCAGGCGGCGGAGAACGTCGCCGAGTCGCTCCACAAGGGCTTCCGCGTGATCGTCCAGGGCCGCCTCAAGCAGCGCTCCTTCGAGACCCGTGAGGGCGAGAAGCGCACCGTCGTCGAACTCGACGTCGATGAGGTCGGTCCGTCGCTGCGCAGCGCCACCGCACGTGTCAACCGGGCCGGTCGGCCCGGGGGCAACGGCGGCGGCGGTGGCGGCGGCTACGCCGGTGGTGGCGGCGGTTACAGCGGCGGCGATCGCGCTCCTGCCGGCGGTGGCGATCGTGCCCCGGCCGGTGGCGGTGGTGGCTATGGCGGTTCCGGTGGATCCGGCGGCGGCGCCCCTGTCGACGACCCCTGGTCGCAGCCGCCCGGCGGCTACAGCGACGAGCCCCCTTTCTAGTCCTTTTCTCCCGTTCGATTCGCTCTCGAGGAGCAACCCATGGCCAAGGCGCCATTGCGCAAGCCGAAGAAAAAGGTCTGCGAGTTCTGCAAGAACAAGGTGTCCTTCATCGACTACAAGGACACCGCGCTGCTCCGCCGCTACATCTCCGACCGCGGCAAGATCCGCGCGCGTCGGGTCACCGGCAACTGCAGCCAGCACCAGCGTGACGTCGCCGTCGCGGTGAAGAACAGCCGCGAGGTGGCACTGCTGCCCTACACCAGCACGGCGCGCTGATCATGCGACTCATCCTGACGCAGGAAGTCACCGGCCTCGGTGGCCCGGGCGACGTGGTCGAGGTGAAGGACGGCTACGGCCGGAACTTCCTCGTCCCGCGCGGCCTGGCAATTCAGGCCACGCGTGGCGCCGAGAAGCAGATCACGCAGATCCGACGGGCCCGTGAGGTGCGGGAGATCCGTGACCTCGGCCAGGCCCAGCAGGTCGCCAACGACCTGCGCTCGGTCCCGGTGACCCTCAACGGGCGCGCGGGACAGGGCGGCCGGCTGTTCGGGTCGGTCACCGCCGCCGACGTCGCCGCCGCCGTGGTCAAGGCGGGCGGTCCGAAGCTCGACCGGCGCCGGATCGAACTCCCGACCCCGATCAAGTCGGTCGGCACGCACAAGGTGATGGTCCGACTGCACCCGGAGGTCGTCGCCGACCTCAACATCCAGGTCGTCGCCGACTAGCCACGACCGCCGGTGGCGGCCCGCTGCCACCTCGCACGAGTACTCCTGACGCCCGCGTCGCCTTCCGGCGGCGCGGGCGTCGTGCGTGCCGGTCCGGTCGAGGCCACGGGACGTGCATCCCGCTCAAGAGGTCGACAAAGCCAACTAATGTGCAGGTCAGAACGATATGGCGGCCGAGCGGCCGGGCCGCGTGTGCCCCGGGGTGGGTCCCCGGCGTGTTGCCACGCCGTTCATCTGCTGACACCTCCCGGACACCTGAGAAAGTTTTCCTCCTTGGTTTTCCACAGCCGGTGGAGAACTTTGTGGACGCACCACCTGCGGAACTACACAGGGTGAGGCAGCGATCCACAGGCTGTGCCGTACTCCACACAGCGCCGTCCACAGGTTCGGGCCCCACGACCCACACCTTGCTCACAACGACATCCACAGGGCCGCATTCGCGCCACGCCGGTACCGCCCCTTTTTGTCGGAGGTCTGGTCTAAACAAGGAACCGATCCCTCCCGGCCAGCCCCGGGCCGCCGATCCCGAAGGGAGCACCTGAAGCCGGTGACCGTCACCTCGCTCGACCGCAACGCCCGGTCCGGTTCGTCATCCGCCCCGGCGCTGCCCGAGTTCGACCGGACGCCCCCGCAGGATCTCGCGTCCGAGCAGAGCGTGCTCGGCGGCATGCTGCTGTCGAAGGATGCGATCGCGGCGGTGGTGGAGTCGCTGAAGGAGGCGGATTTCTACCGTCCCGCCCACGCCACGATCTACGAGGTCGCGTCCGACCTCTACGCCAAGGGCGAGCCCGCGGACACGGTCAGTGTCGCCGCCGAGCTGCAACGCCGCGGCCTGCTCGAGCGGATCGGCGGTGCGGCCTACCTGCACACGCTGATCTCCACGGTGCCCACGGCTGCGAACGCCGGCTACTACGCCACGATCGTCAGCGAGAAGGCGGTGCGCCGGCGGCTGGTCGAGGCCGGCATGCGGGTCACCCAGCTCGGCTACAACGAGGCCGCTGAGGTCGACGACGTCGTCGACCGGGCGCAGGCCGAGGTCTTCGCGGTCACCGACGCCCGGACGAGCGACGACTTCATGCCGCTCGAGGCGCTGATGACGCCCGCGCTCGAGGAGATCGAGGCGATCGCGGGCCACGACGGGTCGCTCTCCGGCGCACCGACGGGGTTCCAGGACCTCGACGCCCTCACCAACGGTCTGCACCCGGGTCAGCTCATCGTCCTGGCGGCCCGCCCCGGTATCGGCAAGTCGACGGCGGCGCTCGACTTCGCCCGGGCCACCAGCATCAAGAACGGCATGGCCTCGGTGGTGTTCTCGCTGGAGATGAGCCGCATCGAGATCACCATGCGGCTGCTGTCGGCCGAGGCCCGCGTGCACCTGCAGAACATGCGCAACGGCCGGATGAGCGAGGACGACTGGGCCCGCCTGGCGCGGCGGATGGGCGAGATCGCCAGCGCTCCGTTGTTCATCGACGACAGCCCGAGCCTGAACATGATGGAGCTGCGGGCCAAGTGCCGGCGGCTCAAGCAGAAGCACGACCTGAAGCTGGTCGTCCTGGACTACCTGCAGCTGATGAACCCGGGCAAGCGTTCCGACAGCCGCCAGCAGGAGGTCAGCGAGATGAGCCGGTCGCTGAAGCTGCTCGCCAAGGAGATCGGCGTGCCCGTGGTCGCACTCTCCCAGTTGAACCGGCAGGCCGAGACCCGCGCGGACAAGAAGCCCCAGCTGTCCGACCTCCGCGAGTCCGGTGCCATCGAGCAGGACGCCGACATGGTGATCCTGCTGCACCGCGACGACGCCTACGAGAAGGAGTCACCCCGCGCCGGAGAGGCCGACTTCATCGTGGCCAAGCACCGCAACGGGCCGACCGACACCGTCACCGTCGCCTTCCAGGGCCACTACAGCCGCTTCGTGGACATGCGCCGCGACTGAATGAAGGAGAGCGGTGTGCCGGCTCAGGCCGCCCTATCGACCGCTACCCACGGGGCGAACGCGATGTGGTGTCGCAACCCGACCCCGTCGAGCTGCTGCCGCACCCGGCCGTCGCCGAGGACGGCAGCCACGGGCAGCTCCCCTTCGTAGAGGCCGTCGACGAAGCGGAACCGCGCCGACAGCGCACGGGTCAGCCCCAGCGAGCCGGAATTCTCCGGGTGGACGGTCAGCGTGAAGGCCGTGATCCCGTTCGCCTCGGCGGCCGAGGCGAGCACGCCGAGCAGGAGGCGTCCGACTCCCCGGCGGTGCATGCGGTCCACGACCTCGAAGGCCACGTCTGCGGTGCCTGGTCGGTCGACGAGCTGTACGTAACGGACGACGCCGATGCAGCGGCCCTCGGAGAACGCGCCCCAGGCGACGCGATCCCGTCCGTCCAGCGTCGTCAACCGCTCGACCATCGCCGGGGACAGCTCCTTCATCGGCGTCAGGAAGCGCAGGTAGCGCGACCTCGGCGACATGTCGGCGAAGACCTCGAGGACCGGCACGCGTTCTCCATCGCGCAGTGGGCGGACGAGCACCAGGGACCCATCGGTGAGCCGGCCCCAGCAGCTGATGTCGGAGGCGTCCCGCTCCACCGGGGATCGCGGCAGGGGGATCGGCAGCCGGCTCGGGCCGGCGACGGGCTGGGGAATTCCGACGTTCTTCGGGCTGGTGGTCATGACGTCCTCCCGGACTTGGCGACAGCCGGAGGATCGGGCGGTAGCCTGCCGTCGCCCTGCGGTGTCACTTCCACGGGCCTTCCACGCCCAGACGGCACGGACAGGGAGGCGCGCGTGCGGTTCCAGATCCTCGGATCGGTGGAGGTCAAGACCGACGACGGCCGTCCCGTCGCCCTGGCGGGCGACCGGCAGCGCCGCCTGCTCGCCACGCTGCTGGCCCGGCGGGGGCACCTCGTGTCCGCCGACGCCCTCATCGAAGCGCTGTGGTGGGACGGCCTGCCGGACCATCCCGGTCCCGCGCTACAGAGCCAGGTGCACCGGCTCCGGCGCGTGCTGCTGACGGCCGACAACGGCTCGGCCGAATCGTCGGTGACCGGTCAACTCGAGACCAGCCAGCTCGAGGCACGCCACCGCGGCTACGTGCTCGACGTGCCCGGCGATCAGCTCGACGCCGACCGCTTCGAGCGACTCGCCGCCGCTGCCGGCACGGCGGCTCCCCACGAGGCCGCCGACCTGCTCGATGAGGCGCTGGCGCTGTGGCAGGGCCCGGCCTACGACGGCCTCGCAGAAGGTGACGCAGAGGGGGCCGGCGACGCGGTCCGGCTCGAGGCGATCCGACTGGACGAGGCTCGTACCACCGCGTTCGAGAGCTGGGGTGAGGCGGCGCTCGCCACCGGCCGAGCGGCCGACGTGGCGGCCCGGCTCGACGCGGTCGTCCGGCAGCATCCCCTGCGGGAGCGGGCCCGCTCCACCCTGATGCGCGCCCTCTACCTGCAGGGCCAGCAGGCAGCGGCACTCGAGACCTACGGCGAGTACCGGCAGCGCATCGCCGACGAACTGGGCCTGGAACCGTCGGCGGCCATGCAGCGGCTCGAGGTCGCGATCCTCCGGCACGAGGTGTCCGGCACGGGTGACCCGGCTGTGATGCCGTCGGTGCCGTCGCCGCGCCAGCCGTTCGGTCCGGGGCTTGACCGGATGCGGATCTCCTACCTGCAGGTCGCGGACGGTCATCGCGTCGCCGTCGGTCGCGTCGGTTCCGGCGTCCCGGTCGTGGCGTCGCCCGGGTGGGTGTCGAGCCTCGCCGTCATCGGCAGCGGCCGTGATCCGCGCTCGTCGCTGTTCCAGCGGATGCTGTCGTCGACCGCGCTCACCCTGTACGACCGCCGGGGAACCGGGTTGTCGCCGGGGCCCGTCCCCGATTTCGGGTTCGATGCCGCTGTCGCCGAGCTGGAGGGTGTGCTCGAACAGAGGGAGGCGCCGACCCGGCTGCTGGCGATGTCGCAGGCCGGGCCGGTTGCCGTCGCGGTGGCCGCACGACGGCCCGACCTGGTGCGTCGTCTCGTGCTCTGGGGGTCCTACGCCGACGGACCGGGCACCTTCCGCCGTCCCGACCTCAACGCGTCCCTGGTCGCCCTGGTCCGCGCCCACTGGGGACTCGGCTCCCGCACGCTGGCCGACCTCTACCAACCGGGCGTGTCCGCCGAGGCGGCGCAGCACTTCGCCATGGTGCTGCGCGATTCGGCGCCGGCCGATGTGGCCGCCTCCTACCTGGAGCAGGTGTTCGAGCTCGACGTCACCCCGCTGCTCGCGTCGGTGCGCGCTCCGGCGCTGGTGCTGCACTGCCGCGGTGACCGGGTGATCCCGTTCGTCGGTGGGCAGCAGCTCGCTGCGGGGCTAACCGACTGCAGCTTCCTCGCCCTGGAAGGGCGCTGCCATCTGCCGCAGGCCGGCGACCTGGACCGCGTCACCGAGGCGATCGTGGACTTCCTGGCCTGACGAGATGTCGTTCCGTGGCGCCTCGCACCGGACGCCGTCAGTCGCCGAGCAGATGGTCCTCGTCGTCGGTGGCGAACAGGTGGAGGCCGAGCCGGTCGGAGAGCTCCTGGCAGACCCGGGTGCCTCGCACGCTGTTGCCGAATCGGTCGAGGCCCGGCGAGTAGATGCCGATCCCCAACTTCCCGGGGATGACGACGAGCAGGCCTCCGCTGACACCGCTCTTCGCGGGCACGCCGATGGAGTAGGCCCACTCGCCCGCGAAGTCGTACATGCCGCAGGTGTGCATGACGCTCAGCACGTCCCGCACGTACTCGCGAGGGATGGCGCGACGCCCGGTCGCCGGGTTGACCCCGCCGTTGGCCAGGGTCGCCGCCATCATCGCCAGGTCGCCGCAGGTCACGTGAACCGAACACTGCTGCAGGTAGAGCGCGAGGCTGGCTTCGACATCGCCGTCGAGCATCCCGTCGGCACGCATCAGGTAGGCCGTCGCGCGGTTGCGGTCCGCTCCGCGCTGTTCGGACTCGAAGGTGGCGGGGTCCACGTCCAGGCTGTCGTTGTCGGCGTAGCAGCAGAGGACCGTGCGGATGCGGTTCAGCTTGGCTGCCGCGTCGCCGCCACCGATGAGGTCGGTGGTCGCCAACGCCCCGGCGTTGACCATCGGGTTGAAAGGCCGGTTGTTGTGTTCGTCGAAGACCAGCGAGTTGAAGGCGTCCCCGCTCGGTTCCACCCCCACGCGTCGGAGGACCTGCTCCCGGCCGTGGTCGGCCAACGCCATGCCGTAGACGAAGACCTTCGAGATCGACTGCAGCGCGAAGGGGACCTCCCAGTCACCTGCGGGATGGTTCTCGCCGTCCAGGGTCGTCAGGCAGATGCCGAAGCGGCCCGACTGCGTCTCCGGGCCTCCGGGCGGCAGGTAGCCCTGGCCGGAAACGTAGTAGTTGACAACCGACCCCTCCGGCACCGGGAGATGGCGGCGGTAGAGGTCCTCGACCCGTCGGTCGATCCGCTGCCCGGACGCGGTCGAGAAAGCCTGGGACACGCGCGTCAGTGTGCGGACGACCGCGCCTGGCGTCGAGCCCTACCGGCGGGTCGTCGTTCACTGTCCACCCCTCAGAAGCCGAGCGCGGCTACGAGCCGCGCCGGGTCGGCGACGGTCAGCGTCGCGCCCGGGTGGCGCAGGAGGCCGAGCGGATCCAGGGCCGGCACCGGCTGCGCGAACAGGACGCACGCGCCTGCACGGGTTGTGGTGCCGAAGGTGACGCCGCGGTCGCTGAGCGACAGTCGGGGGCCGAGGGCCTTGACTGCCATGTAGGGGCCGGTGACCGAGGCGCCCGTGATGTTGCTGAGCGGGGTGCGCAGGTGCCAGGGGCCGAAGCGGACGTCGAGCACCTCGTCGTCCAGCGTGACGCCGGAGGACGTGCCGAGCAGCCCGGGTAGCCAGCCGAACCGGGGATCACGGGCGAAGGGGAAGTGCTGGGTGGTCACAGCCGTGCACTACCCGCCTCAGGCAGGAGCACCGAGCCGGACGGCACCTAGCATGGGCGGCCCACCTGCATCCGAGGAGCTTCTCCGTGTCCGACGCCCCGTCCGATGTCGTCACCGTCGAGCGACGGGGCCACGTGCTGCTGATCGGCGTGAACCGGGCGGCGAAGCGCAATGCCTGGAACCTCGCGGTCATCGACGGAGTGGCGGCGGCCTACGACCAGCTCGCGGCCGACGACGAGGCGCGGGTCGGCGTGCTGTTCGGCCACGGCGACCACTTCTCCGCCGGGCTCGATCTGGCCGAGGTGTTCCCGAAGGTCACCTCCGACGGTCCGCAGGTGCTCGCCGGTTCCGGCACGCACGACGCGTTCGGGCTGTGGAAGCCGCCGGTGCCGAAGCCCGTCGTGATGGCCGTGCAGGGCGTCGCGTTCACGCTCTCGATCGAGTTGGCGCTGGCCTCCGACATCGTCGTCGCAGCCTCCGACGTCCGCTTCCGGCAGCTCGAGATCGCCCGCGGCATCCTGCCGTTCGGTGGGGCCACCGTGCGGGCACCGCGGCAGCTCGGCTGGGGTAACGCGATGAAGTTCCTGCTGTCCGCCGAGGAGGTCGACGCCGCGGAGGCACACCGCATCGGCCTCGTGCAGGAAGTCGTGGAGCCCGGCCGCCAGCTCGACCGCGCCGTCGAGCTCGCCGAGGTGATCGCCGCGCAGGCGCCGCTCGGGGTCTACGCGACGTTGGCCAACGCGCGTATCGCCGCCCGGGCCTCGACGGTGGAGCAGGCCGCGGCCGACCACCTCCGCGAGGTGCTGCGGACTCTTGCGGCCAGCGACGATGCCGCCGAGGGCGTGCAGAGCTTCGTCGAGCGGCGGCAGGCGAACTTCACCGGCCGCTAGCCACCACTAGCCGCCGCTGCCCCCGGCTTCGTGCAGATCTTGTCGAGCTGACCTGCGGGAC
>JAVEDQ010000057.1 GCA_030840885.1 Frankiaceae bacterium | reverse complement strand
GGCCGCGCCCTGGGCGTGCTGGAGGTCCACCTGCCGTACGACGACATCGCGGCCGACGTCGCCTCCGACACGCGGGCGGCGATCGAGCGGCTGGCGCTCGGCCTGCTCGGGCTGTACGCCGTGCTCGCCCTCATCTCGTTCTGGACCACCCGCGCACTGCGCCGCAACGCCGCGGCCCACGAGCACCAGTCCCTGCACGACCCGCTGACCGGCCTGCCCAACCGGGAGCTGTTCCGCCGCGTCGCCGAGGAGTCCCTCGTCCGCGCTCGCGCCGGCGACCGCGGTGCCCTGGTCTTGGTCGACCTCGACCACTTCAAGGAGGTCAACGACACGCTCGGTCACCACGCGGGGGACGAGCTGCTCCGGGTGGTCGCGCGGCGGTTGCGTGGGGCGCTGCGCACCGACGACACGGTCGCCCGGCTGGGCGGCGACGAGTTCGGCCTGGTCCTTCCCGGCAGCGGCGACCGCGACGAGACGGTCGCCCTGCTCACCGCGGTCCGGCAGGCGCTCAGCCACGAGGTGACGCTCGACGGCACCGCGCTGAGCATGGAGGCGAGCTTCGGCATCTGCTTCTACCCCGACGACGCCGACAGCGTGGAGGACCTGCTGCAGCACGCCGACGCGGCGATGTACCACGGCAAGCACGGCCCCTCGGGGGTCGTGGTCTACGAGGCCGCCGCGTCCCGGCCGGCCATGGACGCCCTGGTCATGCAGCGGGAGCTGCGGCAGGCCCTCGAGCGGGACGAGTTCGTCCTGCACTACCAGCCCAAGGTCGAGCTGGCGACCGGGCGCATCACCAGCGTCGAGGCCCTGATCCGCTGGAACCACCCCACCCGGGGACTCCTCCTGCCGGGTGCGTTCCTTCCGGTGGCGGAGCGCTCGGAGCTGATCGAGCCGCTCACCGGCTGGGTGCTGCGCCGCGCGCTGCTCGACCACCTGGCCTGGATCGCCGCGGGGCACGACTGGAGCGTCGCGGTGAACGTGTCGGCCCGCAACCTGTCGTCGCTGGAGTTCGCCGGCGACGTACGCCGCCTGCTCGAGGAGCTGCGGGTGCCCGCCGACCGGCTGCACCTCGAGGTCACCGAGACCGCACTCGCCTTCGACAGCGCGCTGGCCGACGACGTCGTCCGGGCCCTGTCCGCGCAGGGCATCTCCATCTCCATCGACGACTTCGGCATCGGGTTCACCGGTCTGGCGCAGCTGCGCACGCTGCAAGCGCGGGAGATCAAGATCGACCGCACCTTCATCGCCGGGCTGCTCACCCACGAGCAGGACCGAGCGATCGTCCGGTCGGTCATCGACCTCGCCCACCAGCTCGGCTGCAGCGCGACCGCCGAGGGCGTGGAGGACCCCGCGGTGGCTCGCTGGCTGCGGGCGGCCGGCTGCGACCACGGGCAGGGCTACCTGTGGCTGCGGCCGTCGCCGTGGCCTGAGGTGGCCCGGGCCGTGTTCCCCACCGTCAACGCCGCCGGCAGCGACCCCCGCGTCCGGACGTGGCAGCCATGAGCGGCGCTCGCGTGCGCACCGCCTTCGCCGCCGCCCTGGCCGTGGGCGCCCTGGCGTTGACCGCCGCCTGTGGCAGCGCAGGCGTACCCACACCCGACGCCGTCGTCCGGCACGGGACCCTCGACCGGGCGCTGCACGACCGGCTCCCGCTGAGCGTCCAGGACGCCGGAGTGCTCCGGGTCGGCACCGACGCGTCGTACGCGCCGATGTCGATGTTCGGGCCGGACGGCCGCACCGTCGTCGGCATGGAGCCCGACCTCGCCGCCGAGATCGGCCGGGTCCTGGGAGTCCGGCTGGAGCTCGTGGACACCGACTTCGACTCGCTCCTCGACGACGTGGCCAGCGGCCGTCTCGACCTCGCCATGTCGGCCGTCACCGACACCGCGGACCGGGCCCGGACCGTCGACTTCGTGGACTACTTCAGCGCCGGCACCGCCATGGTCGTGCAGCGGGGCAACCCGTCGGGGATCAGCGACCTGCGGGACCTCTGCGGCCGCGCCGTGGCCGTGGAGCGGGCGACCATCCAGGTCGACCTGCTCCGGCGCGCCCAGCACCACTGCGGGCACCAGCCGATCGACGTCCGCACCTACCCCACGAACTCGGACGCGCTCCTGCAGCTGCGCACCGGTCGGGTCGCCTCGGTGCTCAACGACCTGCCGCCCGCTGTCTACCTGACCACGGACCGCCGGACCCGTCAGGACTACCAGCTCGCCACCACGACGCAGTACGAGCCGGGGCTCTACGGCATCGCGGTCTCCCAGGACCAACCCGCCCTGCGTGACGCGCTGCGTACCGCCGTCCAGCGGCTGGTGCGCGACGGGGTCTACCTCGACGTGCTCGGCCGGTGGCACGTCCGCAGCGGCGCCATCCGGCAGGTGACCGTCGACCTGGACCAGTGACGTCCAGGACCGGCCGCCTCAGCCCTCGGCCGCGGCCTCGATCTCGCGCACCGCGCGCAGCAAGGGACCGACGGCGGTGGTGGTGAGCTCCTCGGAGGAGGTCACGATCGTCACCGCCGCCAGCACGCCCCACCCGGGCAGCGGTGCCGCGATGCCGTGTGCGCCCGGGTTCAGCTCGGCGTACGTCGTCACGTGGCCGG
>JAVEDQ010000027.1 GCA_030840885.1 Frankiaceae bacterium | reverse complement strand
CTGAGACTCTGCTCGCTGAGACTCTGTCATCGGGCTTCGGCCACGAGGACCCGCGGGTACACCTCTGTCACCGCGGCATCTTCTCCCGGGTCGTCGCCGCGCGCGACCACGTCCGAGTATTGGGTTGCTCCTGGTCCACCACCAGACCCTCGACGAGCCCCCGATATTGCCAGTGGCCCCCATGCGTGCCGTGACGCACTCCCGGATTGCAGGAACCGGCATCTGCTCACCGCGCAAGCGCGCACGGCGTCGACTCCCCGCTCATGCAGCCTTCGCGTCGCACAATTGCTGCATGGAGCGCATCGACGTGACGGGCGCAGCGCGCGTGCTCGCCGTTGTCCTCGACCGGCCGCAGGCCGCGGAGAGCATCTTCCGCTCCCTCGGTTCCGTCGACGGCCTCGTCTTCGAGCCGGGCGCACCACGGCGTTTCTGGCACACCGCGGTTCCCTGTCGACTCACCGTCGGTGACTGGCGATTCGAGAACGATGAGCGAGGCACGGCCTTGGGTGTCCGACACGCGGTGCGCGGAGTGGTGCTCTCCCGTTCGGTTCTGCCGGCCGCAGAAGCCGCCGGGATCCTCGCGCGTGCTCTGGCCGACGCCGGCGTACAGCACGGCCAGGCGACGACCGATGCCCTGGCTGCGCTCCTCGGCGCGTGGGCCGAGCTGTCGGGTGTGCCGGATGAGTGAGCCGACCGAGCCACACCAACCGTGGGACGGGCACGGGCTCCCACCGAGCGCTGAGGCCAGGCTGCGTCGTCACGGCTCGGGAACGACGACCTCCTTCCTTTCCGTGCCGGAAGCGGCGGCGTTGGCGACGGTGGGCTTCGACGTCGTGGGCGAGGTCCTCGGAGCCTGTGTGGTCACTATCGGGTGGGCCGGCTTCGGGGGTTGCGGTTACACCAGCTACCGGGCACCGTCCGGCACTAACTCCTCGTGGACCGTGGACGGCCGCTACGGCGTAGACCGCCCGGCCACCATCCTCTCGAGCTCCAAGAGCCGGTTCGCAGGCTTCGGCCCCCAGGTGAAGGCGATCCGCTCCGGGTACGCGACGGCTCTCCGTCGGATGACCGACGAGGCGGCGGCGATGGGCGCCGACGGCATCGTCGGCGTGACGCTCAGGCAGCAAGCGAGTGGCCAGGACCCCCAGCGGGACACCGTCGAATTCGTCTCCCTCGGCACCGCCGTCCGAGCGGTGGCCTCCGGGAGACGGCGACGCCTGGAACGCCCCTTCACTGCCCTGTTGAGCGGTACGGAGGCGGCGGCTGCGCTGCTGGGTGGTCTCGTGCCGGTCGCGGTGAACGTGGGCGTCAGCGTCGGCGTACGGCACGCCGACTGGAAGAGCCAGGGCCAAGCCGGGAGCTGGCGCAACACGGAGGTCTACGCGCACACCGACCTGGCCACCGCCGTTCGGTCCGACGCTCGCCAACAATTCGCCGACGAGCTCCGCGCAAGCGGTGCGAGCACCGCGGTCGTGTCATCCATGTCGCTGGTCGCCTGGCCGGTCGGGCAGGGAAGCGGCCACCTCGATTACGTCGCCCGGTCGGTGATCCTGGGAACCGGGCTGCTGAGCTTCCAACGGCGTACGCGTCCGGCTCGCGCCCGGCCGCTCAGCATCCTGCCGCGCCGTCCCCCCACCCCGTCGGAAGGTCGTTCGTGACCAGCACCTCAGGGCCCCAACCCCCGCTCGATCCGGCCCCGCTCGATCCGGCTCAGCTCGGACTGCCGGAGGACGCCCTGCGCCGCCTCGCAGAGATGCGCCCGGGCAGCTCGACGAGACTGTTCACCTCCGACCTCTCGGTGAACGAGTTCCTCCTGGTCCGGGAGGCCGGCTTCCGTCCACTCGGCCTGGTTCTCGGCAGCTCGATCTACCACGTCGGCTATCAGATGCGCCGATGGAGCACGAGCCAGGAGCTTCACGTGCTCTCCCAGGCGATGTACCACGCGCGGGAGCTGGCGATGAGCCGCATGGAGGCTGAGGCTGACGTCCTGGGCGCCGACGGCATCGTCGGCGTTCGGCTCGACATCGAGTTCAAGACCTTCGGCAGCGATCTGGCCGAATTTCTTGCGGTCGGTACGGCGGTGAAGGCGGACGAGGCGGTCGACGCCTCGCCGCGCGGGTGGCGGAACACCGCGGGCAAGCCGTTCACGTCGGATCTTTCCGGCCAGGACTTCTGGACCCTGATCCAGGCCGGTTACGCGCCGCTCGGCATGGTCATGGGGAGCTGCGTCTACCACGTAGCGCACCGCTCGTTCACTCAGGCGCTGAACAACCTGGGACGCAACGTGGAGATCCCGCAGTTCACCGAGGCGCTTTACGACGCCCGTGAACTCGCCATGAGCCGGATGCAGGCCGAGGCCGAGCAACTGGAAGCGGAGGGCATCGTCGGGGTCCAGCTCCGCAATCTGGCGCACCAGTGGGGCGAGCACACCACCGAGTTCTTCGCGATCGGCACCGCCGTCCGTCCGCTGCGCGCGGACCACCGGATCGCAACTCCGTCTTTGGTCCTCCCGTTGACCGACTGACCGCCACAACCCCGCTCGTTCGCCGCTGGGCTCTCCGGGTAGGGCAGCCCCGACCGGACGA
>JAVEDQ010000562.1 GCA_030840885.1 Frankiaceae bacterium | reverse complement strand
GCCGTAGCCAGGGTGCCGTCGAGCGCATCGCTGCCGTCGTCGACGTGCGCGGCCGGGCATTCTTCGCCGATCTGCAGGACGCGCTCACCGCTCTGGAGACCCGCGGCGTCCGGCCGCGGGTGCTGTTTCTCGAGGCCAGCGACGACGCCCTCGTCCGGCGCTACGAGGCGGTCCGGCGGCCCCACCCGTTGCAGCAGCACGACCGACTGATCACCGGGATCCGCGCCGAGCGCGACCTGCTCGCCGAGCTCCGCGGCAAGGCCGACGTGGTGCTCGACACCACGAACCTCAACGTTCATCAGCTGCGGGCCGAGATCGACGCCACCTTCGCCGACCCCGGCGTCGCGGCGCTGCAGACGACCGTCGTCTCGTTCGGGTTCAAGTACGGGCTGCCGCTCGACACCGACATGGTTCTCGACGTGCGCTTCCTGCCGAACCCGCACTGGGTGGAGGAGCTGCGCCCCCACAACGGTCAGGACCCCGAGGTCCGGGACTACGTGCTCGGCCAGCCGGGCGCGGGCGACTTCCTCGACCACGCCGTCGACCTGCTCTCCATCGTCGGCCGCGGCTACGAGCGGGAGGGCAAGCGCTACCTGACGCTGGCCGTCGGCTGCACGGGCGGGAAGCACCGCAGCGTCGCCATGACCGAGCAGATCGCGACGCGGCTGATCGCTGCCGGTGGTGAGGTGCGCGTGGTCCATCGGGACCTGGGGCGCGAATGACCGACTCGTCAGTGTCCGAGCCCGAAGACGGCCCCGCCGTCGTCGCCTTCGGCGGCGGCCACGGTCTCGCCGCCTCGCTGGCCGCGCTGCGGCGCGTCACCCGTCGGCTCACCGCTGTCGTGACGGTCGCCGACGACGGCGGCTCGTCGGGCCGGCTGCGCGCCGAGCTCGGCATGCTGCCGCCCGGCGACCTGCGCATGGCCCTGGCGACGTTGGCCGCCGACGACGTCGAGTCCGCCGGTTGGGCGGACGTGCTGCAGCACCGGTTCACCGGCTACGGCTCGCTCGGCGGCCACGCCGTCGGCAACCTGCTGCTCGCGGGTCTGGTCGATCGCCTCAAGGACCCCGTCGCCGCGCTCGATGCCGCTGCGCGTCTGGTGCATGCCGCCGGGCGGGTCCTCCCGCTGTCCCGGAACGCCATCGACATCGCCGCCGAGGTGAGCGGACTGGACGGGGGCGGCGACGCAGGTGGCAGGGTGCAGCTGCGCGGTCAGGTGGCCGTTGCGACCACGCGGGGCCGCGTCCGGAGCGTCCGGCTGTTGCCCGACGCGCCGGAGGCCTGCGTCGAAGCCGTGGCGGCGGTGGGGGAGGCCGACGTCCTGGTGCTCGGGCCCGGCTCGCTGTTCACGAGCATGCTGCCCCACCTGCTCGTCCCCGAGATGGCCGACGCGATCAACCGGGCCGACGCCCGCCGCGTGCTCGTGCTGAACCTGGCGCCGCAACCGGGGGAGACCTCGGGTTTCGCTCCGGAGACCCACCTCGAGGTATTGGCCGATCACGCTCCGTTACTGCGCTTCGACACCGTTCTCGCCGACCCGGAGACCGTCGCCGATGCCGACGCCCTGCGGCGGGCCGCGGCGGCTCTGGGCGCTGAACTGCAGCTCAGCCCCGTCGGCGTGTCGGGCGAGGCGCGCCACGACCCGGTGCGGCTCGCCGCCGCCTTCCGAACGGCCTTCGGTGACGCCCCGTGGCGGGCGAAAACGAGTTCGCTCGGTGCGGTGCACAAACCCCCGCCGGACGCCTAACGTTCGCAATCGCAGGTCGTTGCGTCCGGCGCCGATCGCCTCGGGGGGAGGGAGCCCAGATCCCGCTGAGCCTCCCCCGACGAGCACCCGGCGCCCCCGTCCCGGCCCCCCGATCTCGCAGCATCTCCAGCATCTCCAGCACCTTCAGCACCTTCAGCACCTCCAGCACATCCAGCACCGACCGCCCCGCCCCGCAGCGCCGCCGCTGCGGGACCCCGCCCTTCCCCCGCCGACAAGCCTCATCGCAAGGAGCACTGCTTTCCGTGGTTGCCATCACCTCGACGGTCAAGGACGAACTCAGCCGGCTCCCGACGGGTCGCTCCTGCTGCCGACGGGCGGAGATGTCGACCCTGCTCCGCTTCGCCGGCGGGCTGCATGTGGCCGGCGGTCGTGTCGTCGTCGAGGCCGAGCTCGACACCGGGGTCGCCGCGCGCCGCCTTCGCAAGGAGATCGCCGAGGTCTACGGCCACGTGTCCGACGTCGCGGTGCTGCAGCCCGGTGGCCTGCGGCGCACCGCCCGCTACGTGCTCCGGGTCGAGCGCGGCGGGGAGGCCCTCGCGCGCTCGACCGGCCTCATCGACCAGCGCGGACGGCCCGTCCGCGGACTGCCCCCGATGATCGTCACCGGTGGCACCTGCGATGCCGCCGCTGCGTGGCGCGGCGCCTTCCTCGCCCACGGCTCGCTGACCGAGCCGGGTCGCTCGAGCTCGCTGGAGATCACCTCGCCCGGCCCCGAGGCGGCGCTCGCGCAGGTCGGTGCGGCCCGCCGGCTCGGCGTCACCGCCAAGAGCAAGCAGGTCCGGGGCATCGATCGAGTGGTCGTCCGGGACGGCGAGGCGATCGGCGTCCTGCTCACCCGGCTCGGCGCCCATGACTCCGTGCTCGCCTGGGAAGAGCGCCGCATGCGGCGTGAGGTGCGGGCCACCGCCAACCGGCTGGCGAACTTCGACGACGCCAACCTGCGCCGTTCCGCCCGGGCGGCCGTTGCGGCCGGGGCCCGCGTCCAGGCCGCGATGGAGATCCTGCAGGGGGCCGGCGAGAAGGCGCCCGACCACCTGCTCGCCGCCGGCTCGCTCCGGCTGTCCCACCCGCAGGCGTCGCTGGAGGAGCTCGGCGCGCTCGCCGACCCGCCGATGACCAAGGACGCCGTCGCCGGCCGCATCCGGCGCCTTCTCGCGCTCGCCGACAAGCGAGCGATGTCGCTGGGCATCGCCACCACCGAGTCCGCCGTCAGCCCCGAGCTGCTCGAAGGCGCCTGACCGCTACGGCTGCTTTTCCGGTCATGGCGTGGCCGGGTCGTGACCGGTTCGAACCATCCAGGTCGGGGGTGCTCCGCTAGGCTGCCGGGGGCAGAA
>JAVEDQ010000555.1 GCA_030840885.1 Frankiaceae bacterium | reverse complement strand
GAGGCAGATAACTCGGGATCGTCGGGACGAGGAGGAGCTGGATGCAGGAGCTTTCGGTCGGAGGGCGGGTAGCTCGCGTCGTGCTGCCTGCGCTCGCCCTGGCGGCGTTGACCGTCCCCGGCCTGGCGCCGGCCGAGCAGCTGGCCGCCGGCACCTATCGGCCGGTCGCCGCCACGGCCACCGACGCGTCCTCCATCAGCGCCGTTCGGCAGGCGCTCCAGAACGACCCGGTCTACGTCGCCGCCGACGCGGAAGCTGCCGGGCTCGTCGACGCCGACGCGCTGCGCCGGACCATCGGTGATGCACCGATTGTCGTGGCCGTCCTGCCGGCTGCAGCGACCCGGGCCGTCCCCAGCGGATCGGCCGACGACCTCCCGGCCGCGATCGGCGGTCGGCGCGCCGTCGTCGTCCTGGCCGGACGCTCGTTGCGCGCCGCGGCCTCGTCGTCGGTACTACCGGCAGGCCGGGCGGGCCAGGTGGCGCGCGATGCGCAACGGGCTCACTCCGGGGCCTTCGACCGGCAGAACGTTCAGGCCGCGCTGGACGAGACGGCCCGCAACCTCCGCTCCTCGATCGAGAACCCCTCCTCCGGTTCGACGGCTGGCAGCAACCGCTCCGGCACGACGAGCGACGAGTCGAGCGGCTCGGGTTCGGCGCTGCCCTGGGTGCTCGGCGGGCTCGCCGTGGTCGGAGGAGTTGGTTATCTGGCGTCGCGCCGACGCCGCCGTGCCCGTGAGCAGCAGCAGGTGCAGCAGACCGCGGCGCAGACGCTGGCCGGCGAACGCGCAGAGGTGCAGAGCCTCTACAACCGACTGGGCGCCGACGTCAGCACGCTGGACCCCGGGTCGGACCCAGTTGCCCGGCAGGCGCTCGCCGACGCGTCCGAGCGCTACACCTCAGCCGGGGGCATGCTGTCGACAGCAACGACGAGCGGCGAGATCGCCGCGGCCGGACATGCCCTGGCGGAGGGGCTGCACGCGAGCCGCGTCGCCCGACAGCGCCTCGGCCTCGACCCCGGGCCGCCCATCCCCGAACCGCAGCGGCAGGACCAGCAGGCACTCCAGCAGCAGCAGCAGGTGCAGGTCGGCGGTCAGCAGTACGACGGCTATCCGAGCTATGCGCCCGGGGCCCCGAACTACTTCCCAGGCGGGACCGTCAACGGCGGCTACGTGCCGGGCGGCTGGTACCGCTCACGCTTCTGGGAGGGAGCGCTGCTCGGCGGACTCGCCGGGACCGTGCTGACGGGCGGGCTGGGGGGCTACGGGCTGGGTGGGTTCGGACTGGGTGGCTACGGGCTCGGCGGTTACGGGTTCGGGGGTTACGGGTCCGGCTACGGCATGGGTTACGGCTCGGGCTACGAGTCCGGCTACGAGCAGGGTTCCGAGCAGAACGGTGGCGACTGGTCCGGCGACGGTGGCGACTCCAGCGGCGGCGACTGGGGTGGTGGAGGCGACTTCGGCGGCGGCGACTGGGGTGGTGGAGGCGACTTGGGGGGCGGCGGCGACTTCGGCGGTGGAGGTGGCGGCGACTGGTAGCTCGCAGCACCCCCATCGCGTAAGACGCTCCCGTCGCCGGAGCGGCGGGAGCGTCGGACCCGATTGGGCTTGGCCTAATTGCGCTCGGTGTCGGGTCGCGTCTCGGCTGCGGGTCGATTCGGCGGCGCAGCACCCGTGGGCCCCGTCGACGACGCTGACGACGCAGAAGCGGGCTGCTTGTCGATGCCCGCCTCGCGCCGCTGCGCGGTGGTGATCGGTGTCGGTGCGCCGGTCAACGGGTCCCCACCGGACGCCGTCTTCGGGAACGCGATGACGTCACGGATCGACTCGGTCCCCGTGATGTGCTGCAGGATGCGGTCCCAGCCGAAGGCGATGCCGCCGTGCGGCGGCGGGCCGTACTTGAACGCCTCGAGAAGGAAACCGAACTTGCTCTGTGCCTCCTCAGCGGACAGGCCGAGGACGCCGAACACCTTCTCCTGCAGGTCGCGCTCGTGGATACGCAGTGAGCCGCCGCCGATCTCGGAGCCGTTGAGCACGACGTCATAGGCGATGGCCAACGCCTCACCCGGAGCGTCCACGAGGCCGGCCTCGTCCGCCTTCCGCGGTCGGGTGAACGGGTGGTGCACCGCGGTCCAGCCGCCGTCGTCAGTGGCCTCGAACATCGGTGCGTCGGTAACCCAGAGGAACTCCCAGCGTCCCTCGGGGATGAGGCCGCGGTCCTTCGCGACGGCGACCCGGAGCGCGCCGAGGGCCTCCAGCGTCTGCCGCTTCGGCCCGGACTGGAAGAACACCGCGTCGCCGGGCTTCGCGTCGGTCGCCGCCACGAGCCCGCGCAGCTCGTCCTCGCGCAGGAACTTGGCGATGCCACCGGCCGGGATGCCGTCCGCACCGACCTGCACGTAGGCGACGCCCTTGCCGCCGCGGCTCTTCGACCACTCCTGCCAGGCGTCGAACTGCTTGCGGGTGTAGTCGGTCGCCCCGCCCGGCACCAGGACCGCACCGACGTGTTCGCTCTGGAACACCTTGAAGTCGGTCTTGGCGAACAGCGCGGTCAGGTCGGCGAGCTCGAGGCCGAAGCGCACGTCGGGCTTGTCGGAGCCGTAGCGGCGCATCGCGTCGTCGTAGGTCATCCGCGGGAACGGCGTCGGGATCTCGACGTCGAGCACCTCACGCCAGATCGTGGAGAGCAGGTCCTCGCCGAGCGCGAGGATGTCGTCCTGCTCGCAGAAGCTCAGCTCGACGTCGAGCTGGGTGAACTCGGGCTGCCGGTCGGCGCGGAAGTCCTCGTCGCGGAAGCAGCGGGCGAACTGGTAGTACCGCTCCATGCCGGCGACCATCAGCAGCTGCTTGAACAGCTGCGGCGACTGCGGCAGCGCGTACCAGGAGCCGGGCTGCAGCCGTACCGGCACCAGGAAGTCGCGGGCGCCCTCGGGCGTCGAGCGGGTGAGGTACGGCGTCTCGATCTCGAGGAAGTCGTGGCGTTCCATCACGCGGCGCGCGGCATTGGTGACCTTCGACCGGGTCCGCAGCGCCGCGCCGGGCCCGGCGGCCGACCGCAGGTCGAGGTAGCGGTAGCGCAACCGCCGCTCCTCACCGACGTCGGTGTGGCCGTCGATCGGGAACGGCAGCGCCTCGCTGGTCGACAGCACGTCGTAGGAGGTGACGAGCACCTCGATCGCGCCGCTGGGGAGCTCGGGGTTCTCGTTGCCCTCCGGGCGCGTCGAGACCTCGCCGACGACACG
>JAVEDQ010000540.1 GCA_030840885.1 Frankiaceae bacterium | reverse complement strand
GGCGAGGAGGTCATCGTCTTCGACCCGGTCTACGAGAACTACGGCCCGGACGCGATCCTCTCCGGCGCGACTCCGAAGCACGTGCGGCTGCACGAGCCGGACTGGTCGATCGACGAGGCCGAACTGCGGGCCGCGTTCTCGGACCGGACGCGGGCGATCATCGTCAACACCCCGCACAACCCGACCGGCAAGGTGTTCTCCCGCGAGGAGCTCGCCCTGATCAGTGAGCTGTGCCAGCAGCACGACGTGCTGGTGTTCACCGACGAGATCTACGAGCACATCCACTACCTGGGCGGGGGCGGCCACGTTCCGCCAACAACCGTTCCCGGGCTCGAGGACCGTACGGTCACCATCAACGCGCTGTCGAAGACCTACGCCGTCACCGGCTGGCGGGTGGGGTGGACGATTGCGCCGCCGCAGCTCACGGGCGCCATCCGCAAGGTGCACGACTTCCTGACTGTCGGTGCGGCCGCGCCGCTGCAGGCCGCCGGCGTCGCGGCGATGAAGCTTCCGACCGAGTACTACGTCGACCTCGCGGAGAAGTACCGCGAGCGGCGCGACCTGCTGTGCGGCGCGCTGGCGGACCTCGGTTTCCGCTTCCATGTCCCGGACGGCGCCTACTACGTGCTGTGCGACACCAGCGCGGTGGACCCGGCCCGCGACGATGTCGCCTTCGCACGCCGGCTGGTCACCGAGGTCGGCGTCGCTGCCGTTCCGGGCTCGTCGTTCCACGCCGAGCCGGAGCGGGGCCGCTCGCAGATCCGCTTCGCGTTCCCGAAGCGGCTCGAGACCCTCGAGGCGGCGGCCGAGCGGCTGCAGAAGCTCCACGTCTGATGCCCGCCCGTGGGGAGGATGAGCCTGGTCCGAGCCGCTGGACGTAGAGCTTCTCAGCGTAGGTCGGGCTGTAGTACTCCTCGAGCTCGTCGAGCGTCTGCTCGCCCCGCTCCAGGGTGTCGGCGATGACGGCGCGCGACGGCACCGCAGCCGGTGTCCAGCTCTCGGGCTTCAACAGTGGGTTTTGTCCGGAACTCTGGTGCTATGGCGGGTGCCCAAAGGTACACCCCAAGATTGCCCAAAGGTACTAGCACTACCTCTGATCTCCGGCCCGCGGAACGTCCGCGGATTACCAGCACGGAGGTCCAGATGAACGGCTCGGAGGAGAACGACCCTTCGCGGGAGCAAACCCCGAACAACGGGTCCGGGGTGCAGGAGTCGAATCCGCCCACACGTCTGCAGGCCTCGCGGCCCGCGGGTGCGCCGTCGGCAACCCTGCGGTCCCGACTCGGCAGGAAGCGCACGATGGGCGCCGGTCTCACGATCAGCAGCGTCGCTGCCCTGCTCGTCGCCGGCACGGCGGCCCTGACCCCGGCAAGCGCCGCGGGCACAGCCATGGCCGCGGGGATGGACCCGAACATGAACATGGGCGCGGCCACCACCACCAGCTGCCCCCCGCCGGTCAGCAGCCCGGCGCTGTCCAAGTTCACCGAGCAGCTGCCGGTGCCGCCGAAGGTCGATCTGCGCAGCGGCGGCACCGCGGCGCTGACGATGCGGGGCGGCAAGCATCAGTTCCACGCCGATCTGCCGGCAACGCCGAGCTTCGGCTACACCCCGGCGGGCAGCACCGGCACCGACGCCTTCGGCGGACCGACGATCGAGGCGCAGAAGGGGAAGCCCGCGAGCATCGCGGTCACCAACACCCTCGGCGCCCACCCGCTCGCGCCCTACATGGACCACACGTTCATGGGCATGACCAGCACCGACGAGACGGCGCCCCGTGGCGTGGTGCACCTCCACGGCGCCCATAGCGAACCGTCACAGGACGGCCTGCCCGCCGACACCTTCACCCCGGGCAACACCAAGAGCTACAAGTACGTGAACGACCAGGACGCGACCGGCTTGTGGTACCACGACCACTCCTGGGGCATGACCCGGCTGCAGGTCGCGGCCGGCCTGGCCGGCCAGTACTGGCTGCGGGACGGCTACGACACCGGCGCGGCGACCAACCCGCTCGGCCTGCCCAGCGGCAGCAACGAGCTGCCGCTGACGATCCAGGACAAGTCGTTCAACCCGGACGGCAGCTTCGCCTACCCGGTCGGCGCCTTCTGCGGCCAGCCCGAGCCGGCCGGCTACCCGAACCAGTGGTCCCCCGAGTCCTTCGGCGACGTCGCCACCGTGAACGGCAAGGCGACGCCGAACCTCAACGTGGCCCGCGGCGTCTACCGGTTCCGGGTGCTCAACGCGTCCAACGCCCGCTTCTACCACGTCAAGATGCCGACCGGCGCCGCCGTCTACCAGATCGGCACTGACGGCGGGCTGCTCAACGCCCCGGTCCAGCTGTCCGACCTGCTGCTGGCCCCGGCGGAACGCGCCGACATCCTCGTCGACTTCCGCAACTCGAAGCCCGGGTCGACCTTCCAGCTGACCAACGACGCCGGCGCCCCCTACGGCGACTCGACGCCGGCCGACCCGCTGGACGGCACGATGCTGCCGGACCTGATGCAGTTCACCGTCACCGGCGCCACCGGCTTCCAGGGCAACATCCCCAGCACCCTGCGAGGAGGCAAGAACCAGCCCGCGCCGCTGCCGACCCTCAAGCCGACGAGCACCCGGACCGTGTCCCTGAACGAGATCACCGA
>JAVEDQ010000497.1 GCA_030840885.1 Frankiaceae bacterium | reverse complement strand
CCGTCCTCGGTGTGGAACGCGACGGTGTGGTCGAGGTCGCAGCGGACCGAGGGCTGGGTGCAGGAGGGGAATCGGCAGGTCCGGTCCCGGCCGCGGACGGAGCGATCCAGCGCCGCATGGGGGCGATAGGTGGCGGAGCCGATGTCGAGCAGCGCGCCGGAGACGGGTTCGACGATCCATCGCCGCCAGCGAGCGTCGGCGGCGAGTTCTCGAGCCGCCTCCGCTGGGAGTGGCATCCCGTCCAGCTCGCCCGGCTGATCGGACAGTCGGAGAAGTGTGGTCAGCGGGATGGTCACGTTGATCGGCAGTACCGCCGGGCCGGACCGGCCACAGGAGCCACAGTTCCCGTCGGTGTGACTGCTTGTTCTGGACGAGCCCTCGTCGCCGGGCTCGAGACCCAGCGCTCGGCGGGCCCAGCCGAGAACGACGTCGAAGCGGCGGGTACCGAGCGTCCGGCAGTCCCCCGGCTCGCGGTTCTTGGCCTTCCGATCGATGGCGGCCTTGATGAGTGCGACGAGATCGAGTGGGCCCTGCAGGCCGAAGCCGGCGACTCCCTCGGCCGGGTCGGACCAGTTGTCGACCGTCCGCTGGGACCGGTTCTGTTCGGCCTTCTTCTTCGCATGGTCGGGCGCGACCCGGGCGATCGCCGCCGCCAACCGACGAGGAAAACCGGTCGTGCCACCGGGGACGCAGGCGGCTTCGACCTCAGCGGCTTGTTCGTCCGCGAGGCCAGCGGTGGCCCGGTCGAGCGCTTCGAGCTGCCGGTAAGTGATCTCCGCGGCGTCGAGTGCTTTCACCGCCAGCGGCAGTCGCGCCACCACCGAGCGTGCGAGCTCGACACGGTGGCTGGCGGTAGACGGGTGCATGCCCGTCGCGGCGGAGAACTCCGAAGCCACCTCGTCCGGCACCTTCGGATCCCGTGGCCGGCACGCCGCCCGGGCGAGGGCCTTCAGCTCGATGGCGTCGAGTGTGCGCTTGGCGCGCTGGGCCCCGATCCCGACCGCCATCGCGGCCTCGGGCGAGATGGCCTGCGGGTCGGCGCGCAGGAGCAGGAGGAATGACGCTTCAGACGGGCTGCAGCGGATGAGCTCGTCGTACTGCTCCACACCCACATGTTCGAACATGTGTTCGAGTATCTCATGGTGGGCCTCCGTGCGGAAGGCCCTGAGCTGCACGAACTCAATCTGTGGACAGTTGGCGGATCGCTCAGGCAGTGGCCAGCCACTCACTCGGCGCCATGGTGATACGGGGTGCCTTGGCGGGATCGACCCAGCGAAGGATGCGCAGCATGTTCGCCTGGTCCACGCTGACGCAGCCGGCGGTGGAGCCCCGCCCGTTGATGTGCAGGAAGATCGAGAAGCCGTGCCCCGTGGCCGTCGGCTGCGAGGTCTCGTACTGCCCCCGCGCGGCGTTGTAGGTGATGCTCGCGTCGGGTGGCCGGTAGGCGTTGATGACCGCGGCGTACGCGTACTGGGTGGGGTAGCTCGCGACCCGCTCGGTGGTCGCGTCGGTGAGGCGCCACGTCCGCCGAGGTGAGACCGAGGTCTGGTACAGGTTGTAGGTGCGGGGGTCCCGCGGGTCGCCGGACCAGTAGTCGTCGCCATCGCTGTGGCGGTACGCCAGTCGCGTCCCGGGGTTCGCGCTCAGACCGAAAGCCGTGGTCATCGAGAAGGTCCCAGCAGGCGACGATCCGTCGTTCTGGACACGCTGCGCCGCCCAGTGCCAGCCGTTGTAGCCGACCCGCGCGGGCATCGCGCCGAAGACGTCGCGCCACGACCCGTCGGCGTTCTTCTCGTAGGCGTACAGGGTCGCGTAGCTCGACGTGCGCGAGTTCCCCACGGCGACGAGCATCTGCCGCGCGTTCCCGACGTGGGCGAGGTTGCTCGGGTGCGACGCCGGCAGCGGGGCGCAGGCCGCCAAGCCTGTGCCGGCGACGGAGAGCAGCGCGATGAGAAGCGCCACGATTCGCACGGCGGGAGAGAGTCGGCCGTGCCGGCCGGGTGATCTGAGCCGAGTCGTTATCACCCGATAAGCGTAGAAGCCGGAGGTCAGTCGGCCGGCGCGAATACGAGAATTGGCTTGGCGCTGCCCTCGGGTCGCTCCGGGTCGGCAGGTCGGTCCTCGACGAGGGCCACCACCGTGCCGTCCGGCGCGAAGGCTCCGACCGGGCCGGCCCTTCCTGACAGCGGGATCCGTCGCCCGAACGACAGCTCCCGGACCTCGTCGTCGGACAGCGTGCGGGCTGGGAAGGTCCGCGCCACCGCGTCCGGCAGGCCGACCAGCGCGGCCTCGACGGTGCCCGCCTCGACGAGCTGGTCGAGGCCGGCGGCGACGTCCAGTCCGAAGCGGCCGACCTGGGTGCGCCGTAAGGCGGTGAGGTGCCCGCCGCAGCCGAGCGCGGCGCCGAGGTCGCGGGCCAGGGCGCGGATGTAGGTGCCGGTGGAGCAGTCGACGACGACGTCGAGGTCGACGAAGCGCTCCAGGTCCCGCCGCGCGACGAGCGCGAAGCGGGACACCGTCACCGGCCGCGCCGCCAGCTCGACGGTCTCCCCCGCCCGGACCCGGGCGTAGGCGCGCTTTCCGTCGACCTTGATGGCCGAGACGGAGCTGGGGACCTGAGCGATCTCGCCGGTCAGCGTGGCCATCGCCGTGGCGAGCGCTGCGTCCGAGACCGACACCGGGTGCTCGGCGACGACCTCACCCTCGGCGTCGTCGGTGCTGGTGACGACCCCGAGCCGGATGGTGGCGGTGTAGGTCTTGTCGGTGAGCGCCAGGTGGCCGAGCAGCCGGGTGGCCCGTCCGATGCCGCAGATCAGCACGCCGGTGGCCATCGGATCGAGGGTCCCCGCGTGGCCGACTTTGCGGGTACGGGCCAGCCGCCGGAGCTTCCCGACGACGTCGTGCGACGTCCACCCGGTCGGCTTGTCGACCACGACGAGCCCCTCCGGCGGAGGTGGTGCCGTCACTCCTCGACGGCCGGGACCTCGACCGGGACCCGGTAGGGGTCGGCCTCGCCCGCCGGCTGCGCCGCCTCGCGGGCAGCCGCGATCCGCGCGTCGTCGGCACGGGCCCGGGCGAGCAGGTCGTCGAGGTGCTTGGCCCCCTCGGGCAGCTGGTCGTGCACGAAGGCCAGCGTGGGCGTGTTCTTCACGCCCGTCTCGCGGCCGACGAGGCTGCGCAGGACACCGCGCGCCGACTCGAGCGCGGCGGCGCTCGACTCGCGCTCCAGGTCGTCGCCGTAGACGGTGTAGAAGACGGTCGCGTCCATGAGGTCGGGGCTGACCCGGGCATCGGTGACCGTCACCAGTCCCAGCCTGGGGTCCTTGACCTGGGTCTCCAGTGCGGTGGCCACGATGGTGCGGATGCGCACCGCCAGTCGGCGGGCGCGTGCCTGGTCAGCCACGGCGGACTCCCTTTCTCACTCGTGGTCGGCGCATTTGGCGTCGGCTCACTCGTCGTCCTCGGACAGGTAGCGCGTGTGGGCCGAGAGCATCTCGACCTCCGGGTGCCCGCCGAGCAGTCGCTCGCAGGCGTCGAGCACCTCGACGCAGTGCGACCGGTCCGCCGCGACGACCGCGACCCCGATGAGGCTGCGCCGGTGCAGGTCCAGGTGCCCTGCCTCAGCCGCGGCCACGGCGTGCTTCCGCTGCAGCTCGGCCACGATCGGCCGGACCACGGAGCGCTTCTGCTTCAGCGAGTGGACGTCGCCGAGAAGCAGGTCGAGAGCGAGGGTGCCGGTCCACACTGCTCCGGCACCCCCGCTCCCTGAAACGTTGCTACTGCTGGGACGCTGCTTGCTTGGCGATCCTGCGACGGCTCAGCCGCGCGGGATCTCCCGCTGCTCGTAGGTCTCGATCACGTCGTCGACCTTGACGTCGTTGTAGCCGACGCCAATACCGCACTCGTAGCCCTCGAGCACCTCGCGGGCGTCGTCCTTGAAGCGCCGCAGCGACTCGACGGTGAGGTTGTCGGCGACGACGACCCCGTCCCGCACGATGCGCGCCTTGCTGTTCCGGACGATCGTTCCGCTGCGGACCAGCGAACCGGCGACGTTGCCGATCCTCGGGACCTTGAAGACCTCGCGGACCTCGGCGGTACCGAGCTGCGCCTCTTCGTAGACGGGCTTGAGCAGGCCCTTGAGTGCCGCTTCGACTTCCTCGATCGCCTGGTAGATGACCGAGTAGTAGCGGATGTCGACGCCTTCGGTGGCGGCGAGCTCGGTGACCTTGCCCTGCGGCCTGACGTTGAAGCCGATGATGATGGCTTCCGACGCCGAGGCCAGCATGACGTTGGTCTCCGTGATCGCACCGACACCGCGGTCGATGATGCGCATGCTGACCTCGTCGCCGACATCAATCTTGAGCAGCGCGTCCTCGAGTGCCTCGACCGAACCCGAACCGTCACCCTTGAGGATGAGGTTGAGCTGGTTGACCTCGCCCTCCTTCATGCGGGTGAGCAGGTCCTCGAGTGAGACACGACCACGGGACAGGGCCAGGGCCGCTGCCCGCTCGCGCGCCTGGCGACGCTCGGCGATCTGCCGCGAGATGCGGTCGTCGGGGGCGACGAGGAAGTTGTCGCCGGCCCCGGGCACCGAGGTGAAGCCGAGCACCTGCACCGGACGGGACGGGCCCGCCTCGGTGACGGTGCGGCCGTACTCGTCGAGCATGGCGCGGACGCGACCGTAGGCGTCACCCGCGACGATGCTGTCGCCGACCTTCAGCAGACCGCGCTGGATCAGCACGGTGGACACCGGGCCGCGGCCACGGTCGAGGTGCGCCTCGATGGCGACACCCTGCGCGACCTCGTCCTCCGGAGCCCGGAGGTCGAGTTCGGCGTCCGCGGTGAGCAGCACGGCCTCGAGCAGGGCCGGGATGTTCTGGCGGCTCCGTGCGGAGACGTCGACGAACATCGTCTGCCCGCCGTACTCCTCGGGGATGAGGCCGTACTCGGTGAGCTGGCCGCGCACCTTGACGGGGTCGGCGCCTTCCTTGTCGATCTTGTTGACCG